>DASYBA010000908.1:0-6176 GCA_036501005.1 Candidatus Xenobia bacterium
TGCGTCGCTCGACCGGCAGCTCGATCCCATGGTCCACGGCATTGCGCAGGAGATGGGTCATCGACCCTTCCAGCCGGTCGAGAATGTCGCGGTCCACCAGCGTGTCGCTGCCCACGATGTCCAGGTCTACCACCTTGCCCAGCGAGCGGGCGGCGTCCCGAACGGTCCGTCGGATGGCGGGCACCACGTCCGCGATGGGCCGCATGCGAATGGCCACGACCTCTTGATGGAGACGTCTCGACAGCGCGCTCATCTGGCGGTCGTAGTTGTCGAGCCGCAGCAGACGCTCCGACAGCAGTCCAGCCGTGCGGGTCGCCAGCGACTCGCAGGCGGCCAGCTCGGCCGCGCGCCGTTCCGCCGTGTCACTCTCCCGCACCCGCGCCAGCGCACGAGTCGTCTCGCCGTGCAGCGCCTTCAGGCGCAAGAGCGAAGTCGAGAACTCGGTCATCCAGGCCGCCGACACGACCAGCTCCCCACTGAGCCCCAGCAGACTGTCCAGTTTCTCCGTGGCCAACCGCAACGTCTTGTCCTTGACCGGCGCCGCAGCCGCCGGTGCAAGCTCCGGCGTGGCCGCCGGTGCAAGCTCCGGCGTGGCCGCCGGCGGAGGCCCCGGCTTTCGTTCGGGCTCTACAGCACGAGCGGGGGGATTGTGGAGGTTGGCAATGAGCGCGTCGACGCGCGACTCTTGACCGGCGGACCATGACTCCAGGGTGGCGTCCGTCAGGGTGCCCGTCTCGCGCAAGAGGTCGGTGGACTGCAACAGCACGTCGATGTGGGCGGCGCCCAGCAGGACCTCGCCGTGCTGGGCCTTGACCAGCAGGTCTTCCATGGCGTGCGCCAGACGCTCGCCGATACGCACGCCGACGAGGCGGGCCGCGCCCTTGAGCGAGTGGGACGCCCGCATGAGGGCTTCCAGCAACTGCGCATCGGTGGGGTTGCGCTCCAGCGCCAGCAGGCTGTCACTCAGCGCGGTCGTCTGGGTGGAGACCTCCAGTTGGTAGATGTCCAGCAGGGAAAAGCTCTCGAAGTTGCCCCCGGCCATCAGGCGTACAGCGCTCCCGCCAGGCCCTGGCAAACCAGGTCGGTGTCGAGAAGCCCCACCATGCGCTCACTCCAAGGCACCACGCCCCGCATGAAGTGGATGTGGGGGCCCAGCCGGCTCTCCTGCAGGTCTTTCACGTGGTAGCGGAAGAGGCCGAGAACGTCCTTGACCTCGACGACATATCGCTCGTCCGTCCCCCGCCCCACGACGAGCATGAACCGCCCCCGATCCGCGCTGGCGGGAAACCCCATGAGACCCTCCAGCGACATGCAGAGGAGCAGACGCCCCTGGACATTCGCTACGCCTCGCAGGATGGGGCTGGAGCGACGGGGGAGCGGATGGACGGCACGAGGCACGACCACCATGTGCAGCAGGCTCACCGGCAACGCCATCGCCTCGTCGGCAAGGCGGAAGACCATGCAATTCTCGCCCGCCGCGTGGCGCTCGGTCGCCGGCTGGCCGAGGGCCCTCGTCCACGCCTCCCGGTACTGCTCGGGCACGGGCCGATCCAGCACCTCCCGCCCGGCCATTCGATACATCGGGCAGTTGCGGCAGTGGATCACGTCGGACAGCACCGGGCAGCGCGGCGTCTCATGACCCCACACGCCCACCCGGCTCCAGCACCCCCGTCCCGCGTCGGGGGGATATGCTACTGGATTCATGTCTTCAGCAACTCCAAGACCTCAGGAGGCAGCAGCTCGGCAGGCTCGACTTTTTGCAGGAAGCCGTCCTCCCACGCCATCACCGGGCCCAGGTAGCGGGTCTGGGGCAAATCCAGGCCGGAGCTGCCGAACGCACTCGGGTCGACACGCACCACCTCATTGACCGACTCGGCCAGGAGACCCACCATGACCTCCCCGATGCGAAGCTGGATGAGACGGGTGCTCATGGCGTCCCGGGCGGGTCGACCCAGGGCCAGCATGCACAGATCCAGGACGGGCAGGCTGGCGCCCTCCAGGTTGGCCAGGCCTCGCACCCACGGCGGGGCGCCTGGCACGGGGCGGGTCTCGACCTGGGGCAGCACGCGGACCACCGGGGCCACGTCCAGGCCGTAGCGTTCGGCACCCAGGCGAAACGTCAGCAGCAGCACGTCAGGATTCCCCCGTCAGAGACAGCAGCAGCCGAGCTTCCTCGTGCGAGGGTTGGAGGTAGAGGGCCCGGCGCAACCACTCCCGCGCGGCGGCCTCGTTGCCCCGGGCACTGTCGACGACGCCCAGGATGTAGTACCCCTGCGCGCTGGGCCCGGCCCGCTTGAGCATCTCATGACAGCGCACGGCGGCCTGCTCGTAAGACCCCTGGTTGGCCATGTCCAGGATGGTGTCCAGCTCGTTCTCGACGGGCACCGCCGCCACCGGTGGTCGCGGCGCAGGGGGTCGCGGCGCCGGTGCCGGAGGCGTCTGCCGCGGGGGTGTCTCCACCTTCGTTCGGCGCCGGAACAAGGTATCTGCGCTGTGCTGGAAGAGGTGGGGCGGAACCAACCCTGACTCCGTGGCGCTGAGGGCCAGCACGCCATCCGGGCGCAGCGCTCCGGCCAGCGTCTCGAAGAGCTGTGCGACGGCAACCGGCGAGAGATAGATGAGGAGGTTGCGACAGACCACCACGTCGTAGGCTGGCTCGAGCCCCCGCAGGACGTCGCCGTGCTGCACGCGCACCATGGCCCGCACCGTGTCGGAGAGCCGCCATCCGGCCCCCCGCGGGGTGAACCAGCGGTCTCGGAAGGCGAGGTCCTTACCCCGAAAAGACACTTTCCCGTAGAAACCCTTCCTCGCCGCCTCGAGGGCCTCCAGGCTGATATCGAGACCCACCACCTCGACGGCGGACGCGGAAATGCCGGCGTCCAGCAAGGCCATGGCAATCGAATAAGGCTCTTCTCCCGTCGAACAGGGCACGCTCAGGATGCACACCTTGCGTTGCAGCCCAAGCCGGGGTTCGATGAGCCGGACAATGGCGGGGAAGAGCCGGGGTTCTCGAAAAAACCACGTCTCGCGATTCACCACCGCCTCCAAGAGCGTCTGACGCTCCGCCGGTGAAGTGCGTACCAGGGCCAGGTAGTCGACGGGACTGTGCAGGCCGAGAGCGGCGGTGCGGACCGATACGGCACGTTCGATGGTATGCGGCCCGAGCGCGTCGGCTTGCAGTCCGAAATGCTCCTGCAGCAGGGCCACTACGGCGTCCATCAGCAGGCCTTCAGCCGGCGGCCGATGGCGGCGCCGATGGCCGGCAGCGGCAGAATCTCGACCGCCGCTCGCATCTCGGCCGCCGCCCTGGGCATGCCGTATACCGTGCTGGTGGCCTCGTCCTGGGCAATGGTGTGATGGCCGTTCATCTTGAGCTTGAGCAGCCCGGCCGCACCGTCCCGCCCCATGCCGGTGAGCAGCACGGCAATCACCGGGCCTTTCCAGTAGCGAGCGACGCTTTCGAAGAAAGTGTCGATAGAGGGGCGGTAGGGCAGGTCCAGGGGCTCGGCCTGGTACTGCAAGCGCTGCCCGGGCGTCATGACCATGTGCAACCCCGTGCCTGCCAGCAAGCCCCGGCCCGGCACGACCAGTGAGCCCGGGGGCGCGATCTGCACCCGGATCTCGCTTTGTTGATCCAGCCACCCGGCCAGGCTGTCGGCAAAATCCTTGTCCAGATGCTGTACGATGACGACGGGAACGGCCAACGGGCGAGGCAGGCCCGCCAGGACGGTCGACACGGCTCGAGGGCCACCGGCCGAGGCCCCGATGGCGACCAGTATCGATTCTCCACTCTTGTCCGAGCCGTTGCCGGTGGCGAGGCTTCCAGTCGGGAGCCGTCGATACTGGAGGAGCTTTTCGATAGTGGCGATCTTGGACAGGAGAGGCTCAAAGCCGTCGGCGCGGCTGGGGGTGCGCACCACGTCAAGGGCCCCCATGCCAAGCGCCTGGAAGACCTGGCCGCTGCGGCCCGACATGGAGGCCGTGACGATGAGAATGGCACACGGCGACTCGGCCATGATGCGACGGGTCGCCTCTACGCCGTCCAGCACGGGCATGACGAGGTCCATGAGGATGAGGTCGGGGGTGTCCTGGCGGCACTGCTGCACGGCCGCCGCCCCATCGGCCGCCACCCACGCCACCTGGTAGCCCCGGCTGGAGACCGCCTGTCGCAAGGCTTCGATGGCGAGTCGAGTGTCGTTGACCAGGGCGATTCGCATGTCAGGCCTTCCCATCCAACTCAATCCGGTCCGGAGGTTCTACGCCCCACGACGTTGAAAGAAATGCCGCCACAACGGGCGTCGATGCTTTTACGTCGAAGCGGTCGGGGAACCCTTCGAAACGGCGGACAGGAGGGTGGATTGCTAGCCCGCAACCAGGCTCCGCTCACATCGCAGGCATGCACCGTCTTGCTCGTCGACGACCAGGTCATGATGGCCGAGACGGTACGTCGAATGTTGCAGGGCTTCGATGACATCCGTTTCGAATCGTGCCAGGATCCCACCCAGGGTATTGAACATGCCTTGAGGCTGTGTCCCACGGTGATCCTGTTGGATCTGGTCATGCCGCAGGTCGACGGCATGACCCTGCTGCGGTTTCTCAAGAGCCACCCCACCCTGAAGAAGATTCCAGTGGTCGTCCTGTCGAGCCAGGAGGATGCCGACGGCAAATCGCGGGCGTTCGGGGCCGGCGCCAGCGACTATCTGGTCAAGCTGCCCCACGCGGCCGAGCTGGTGGCCCGCATCCGAGCGCATTCCGAGTCCTATCGCACCTGGCTGGAACGAGACGAAGCCCTGCGGGAAAGTGAGGAACGGTACGCCCTGGCGGTCGAGGGCGCCCGAGATGGCCTGTGGGACTGGCATCTCAGCCACAACGAGCTGTTTTACTCGCCGCGGTGGAAGGCCATGCTGGGCTATGAGGCCGACGAGCTCGGTTCACAACCGGAGGAGTGGATGTCCCGGGTCCATGAAGAAGACCTGCCCGGCCTCCAACACGCGCTTTCCGAGCACCTGGCCGGGCGCACCGGCCACTTCGAGCACGAGCATCGCATGCGACATCGTGACGGCGACTGGCGGTGGATGTTGAGCCGAGGGCTGGCGATGCGGGGCCCGGACGGCAAAGCAGCCCGCATGGCCGGCAGTCAGACCGACATTTCCGTGCGACGGCACGCCGAAGACCAGTTGGTGCACCACGCCTTTCACGACCCCCTCACCAACCTGCCCAACCGGGCTCTTTTCACCAAGCGCCTGACCGCCGCCCTGGAGCTGGCCCGGGTGCAACCCGAATACTGCTTCGCCGTCCTGTTTCTGGATTTGGATCGCTTCAAGGTCATCAACGACAGCCTGGGGCACGTGGTCGGCGACCAGGTACTGCAAGGCATCGCGGGCCGGCTGCTGAACGCGCTGCGTCCGACCGACATGGTCGCGCGGCTGGGCGGGGACGAGTTCGCGGTGCTGCTCGACGACCTCCGCCAACACCACGACGCTGCCCTGGTGGCGGAGCGCATCCAGCGAGACCTGGAGACGCCCACGGTCATCCATGGTCGCGACGTGTACTCGACGGCCAGCGTGGGCATCGCCCTCAGCGACCTTCGCCATGAGAAAGCGGAGGACTTTCTACGCGATGCCGATACGGCCATGTATCGGGCCAAGGCTGCAGGGCGTTCCCGCTACGAGCTGTTCGATACGGCCATGCACCATCGGGCCGTGGAGCAACTGCACCTGGAAAACGACTTGTGGAAAGCGGTTGAACGGGGGGAGCTGGTGCTGTACTACCAGCCCGTGGTGTCCTTGCGAAGCCGCCGCATCGTCGGGGCCGAGGCACTCCTCCGCTGGCTGCACCCGCAGCGCGGCATGGTCTCGCCGGCCGAGTTCATTCCCCTGGCGGAAGAGACCGGCCAGATCATTCCGATCGGCCGCTGGGTCATCCAGGAAGCCTGCCGCCAGTCTAGCACCTGGCAGGCCTTGGGGCTGGGCGAGCTGCGAGTGATGGTGAACGTCTCGGCCCAGCAGTTCCGCCACCAGGATCTGCCCGCCGTGGTGGGCGCCGCCCTGCACGAAACCGGGGTGCAGCCCAGTGCCCTGGCCTTGGAAATCACCGAAAGCACGGCCATGCAGAACATGGAAAGGACCATCGAGATCCTCGACCAGTTGAGGCGCATGGACATTCGCATTGCCATC
>DASYBA010000909.1:0-5997 GCA_036501005.1 Candidatus Xenobia bacterium
CCTCACGTTCCGGTTGACTGCCCTGAAATCCTGCTCCGTTCAGCAGGCTCAGCAGCCAAGCGACCGGCTGGAACGCGCGCTCCGTCCGGAAGAGGCCAGAAATTGGGGTTGGTCTGCAGAGTGAATTGAGTCCCGCAGAAACAGGGGTTGGGCTGCAGAGTGAATTGAGTCCCGCAGAAACAGGGGTTGTGCTGCAGAGTGCATTTAGTTCCGCAGAAACACGGGTTGTGAATGAACGGAATACAACAGTTGGGGGGCGGTGTCGGCTGAGGCACCGGATGATAGCACGGGTTGGGTATGCATGTTTTGCAGCAGTAAAGGGGGTTGGGCTGCAAGGTGCACAGATTGGGGCAGTAATTGGGGTTGCACTGCAGGGTGCACAAATTAGGGCAGTAATTGGGGTTGCACTGAAGGGTGCACATACTGGGGCAATACTTTGGGTTGCAACTGTGGCAGATGTACCCGCGTGGGCATGAGACCAGTTGAAACGTGACGTGGTACTGATTGCCCGGGACGGTGTGGAACGTCTGGCTGAGGATGTCGGCCCCGACGGTGCCGCACAATTGCGTATTCAGGAAGGCCCACTGGCCCGCCAGTGGACCGCTATAGCCGAAGCACGTTGTGCCCGTAAAGGGAACGTTGACCCCGCAAGGGTTTTGGACGTGCCAGCCGAGAAAGCAACTGGCGAAGCAGCCATTGGTCAATAGCCCGCCTGCGCTCGGACCGAAGGTAGGCGCTGCCTGGGCAGCGGAGGGCAGCCACATGTTTAGCGCCAAGACCACCAGAAGGATCCGACAAACAGACCCGACTCTTGCAATGAACGTCTGGCCCATATGGCAGGAACTCCTCGATCTCGCGTAGGGTGGAAATTAGACTAGCAGTAGAAATACCCGAAGAGATGGTTGATGAGGCTGCTTGCTTTCAATGGCGTAGCTGTCGAGTCCTTTCGATTCTAGAAGTGCGGCCCGAAACCCCACCCACCGGATGGAGATACTACTGACAGTAGATGTGTATCGAGGGTCGCATAGCGACATTTATCGCGCAGCGACCGGGCGCGGAGAAGAGACCCCCACGCGGAGACGGGGTCGCAACAGAACGGGGTGGGAGATCGCCGTCTTGAACGACGTCGACGTCACGTCCGTCAGGCCGTTCTCGTTGACGCTGGAGCCTGCCGAAAAGATGGCCTGTGAAGTGTCGACCATGTCCGACAGGGCCTGGTATGCGGGATCCGGCTGCAAACCCTCGACGAGCCGAGAGAGACGATCCAGGGCTCGGGTCAAGCGTGCCAGCGGGGTAGGGGAGTGGTCCTGCCATGCCCGAGCTTCTTTCCATGCATGCGTGTCGGTTCGATAGACCTGCCGGTCGTGAAACCGGCCCACCAGTCGGAGGCCATCCTCCGGGTTTTCCTGCACCGTTTGTGTCGGTTGTGGGGCAGGAAACGAAGGTGCTTCCAACCTCGCCACGACTTCCGATAGCTGGCGCAGATGTTCCCGAATCTCAACGTCTGGATCAGGCTCATTCAACAGGCTCTGCAGGCGAGACACGGTCATCCGTATGAACTCGTGCAGGCGCCGGAGGTCTTCGATGGGCACCGTCCCTTGGCTCCAGTGTCCAAGACTGGCGGGGAGTTGTTCTGTCGATGCGGTCACGAAAGGCCTCCTGACGGGTTTCTATTGAAAGTGTATCAGACCTCGGGAGCACAGGGTCGTTACGGCCATGTGTCTTTTGTAACAGGACTGCTACGATGGGTAAAATTCTTGAGTCCCCGGCCTTGGCAGTTCCTGATCGCCCGACCGGCGGATTGACACTGGCGACTTGAAGAGCTTATAATGATGAGACCAAATGAAAATGATTGTCAAAATCAATGCGTGAGAAAGAGGTCTTCTATCAGTTCCTGGCCACCAAAGGGCTCAAGCGGACGGCTCAGCGCGACGACATCCTGGACCTCTTTCTGGCCACGGAGTCGCATCAGAGCGCCGAGGCGATGTACCATGTGTTGAAGGAGAAAAACAGTGGCATAGGGTTCTCGACCGTGTACAGAACGCTCAAATTGCTGAAGGAGTGCGGCCTGGCACGCGAGGTCAACTTTGCCGACGGACGGGCCTACTTCGAGCACGACTTCGAGCACCCCCATCACGATCATCTGGTGTGCCTGGGCTGCGGCGACACCATCGAATTCTTCAACGAAACCATCGAGGCGCTGCAGGACAAGGTAGCCGCCGAGAGTGAGTTCACCCCGGTGCGGCACAGCATGGTCATCTTCGGCTACTGCCGGGATTGCCACACGACAAGGAGCGATGCGTGAGATATTGGTGGTTGGTCATTCTAGCGACGTTGCTGGCGGGCCCCGCATGGGCAGACTCGCCGGCGGCTCCAGGCACGCCTGCGCCCGGAGCGTCTCCCACGGCCTGCGCGTGTCACGCCGATGAGGGCTTCTTGATGACCTTTATAGGCACGCTCACCCCGCAGGGCGGGCACCTTGTCCTCCACCTGGCCGACGGATCCGCCCTCACGCTGGTCGATTCGCCTGGGCTGCAGAAAGTGAAGCTGGATTCAGCGGGGCAATCCGCCCAGATCACCGGCCTCATGAAGGGGTCGAACCTGGTGGTGCAGACCTTGTCCTTGCAGCAGAACGGCGACATGCGAGTCGTGCTCACCAACCAGTATCCCATGCGCGGCCGGTGCCAGCACTGCGGGTGTCGGATGGTCATCGAGAGTGCGGACCAGACCGACGCCGTCTGCACCATGTGCAAGTGCGGCAAGAAATGCTCGGAGTGCCTGAAGTAGGCACCATCTCGTAACAATTAGTCGGGGGGAAATTCTTGAGGAGGTCTTTTTTTTGTCTACCCAATTGAAAATGATTTTCATAATCAATATAATGGCCTTTCTGTGTGTTCTCGGCCCTGCCTGGGCCGACAAGGCCGAGTATTTTGAAACCTACGGATACGCCACCGCGGAGAAAGGAGAGCTCGAAGTCGAACTCTGGAACGATTTCTTTGCCAACCCCGCGGCCCGCTACGAGACCGAGGAGGAGCACGGCGGTCACCAGATCTCCGTGGAATATGGCTTCACGGACCACTTCATGGCTGAAGTCTACGGCGTCTGGCGAGACGACCCGGCGAACCAGGGCATAACCTACACCAACACGCGCCTGGAGCTGCGGTATCGGTTGGGCGAGTACAACCGAGACCGAATCAATACGGCCCTCTACTTGGAGTACGACAAGACTGCCGTGGCTGATTTTGCCGACGAGCTGGAAGGAAAGCTCATCTTCTCCCGCGACCTGGGCGACTGGAACGTGACCGGAAACGCGGTGTTCGTGCACGACCTGGTCCCTGGCTCGCCCCTCGAATTTCAATATGCCTTGGGTGTGAACCATCCGATAGGCAAGCACATGCTGGGATCGCTGGAAACCTACGTGGCGCCCATGGATCACCAGGTGTTCATCATCCCCAGCATCCACTTTCCTCTGTCCAAGAAAGTCTACGCGGGCTTTGGCATCGACGTCCAGACGTCACCGACGCCCGTCAACGCGACCTTGCGGACCTTTGTCGCCCAGGAGTTCTAGCGGCGAGCGGGTTGCTGGAGATCGAAGGCCTCGTACCCCATCTTGTGCGGATTCAATAGACCCTTTACGTCCAGCGAGCGCTTCAGCGCTCGCTGGATCTCGGTCAACGGTGCGGTCTCAAGCTGCGCCGTGATCTCCTTGTCCAACGGCACCGCATAGTGATGATCGACGGTGCCGCCGGTGTTGGCGGCGGCACGAGCCGCCAGGCTTCGAACGGTGCGCCACCGCGCCACCTCGTCTTCCTCCGACTGCGGCGCAATCCACGTGAAGCTCAACGTGGCGCCTTCCCGCCAGGCGTAGGGAATGCGGGCCATGACCACGGCGGGGGTTCCCAGCGTCTCCTGGATGGTGGACATGACGGTACCATACACTGCGGGGAGGTTGGTCCACGAAGTCGAGGAGTGGAAAGTATCCATCCCCAGCGACTGGTCTAGCAGATCATCTCGCAGGTACGGTTGCTGGAGGCGCAGGTCGTACCAGCCCCGGGCGGCTTCCTTGCCTGCCATGACGCCGCCGAACTTGCCGACGATCCGTTCGACCTGCGCCACCTCCACCGACAGGTCGTCGGTGTCGCCTTCGAAGGTCATGACCATGCGACACGCCGCGTGCGGGACGATGGCGCGCTCCTCGTATCGCCAGTTGAGAAGGCGGGAGCGGGTCCGCTGGAAATCGGCCGTATCGGGAGGATCGAAGAGGCTGTCGAAACGGCTGGCCTCCATGTCCCCCAGTTCCAGGGCCGTGGGCCGAGCGTTGCGGCCCAGCATGTCGTGCAGACATTGGGTGGCAGAGTCCCAATCGGGAAAGAGGGCGGTTCGAAACAGCCGGAAGGCGGGGAGGGGACGGATGCGCACGGTGGCCTGCGTCATGATGCCCAGGGTTCCGTTCGAACCGAACCACAGGCTCTGCAGCCGCTGTCCCAGTTCATCGGCGGTGGACGTGGTGGCGCCGTTGGGCAGCAGGACCTGCACGTCATGCACCAGATCGTTGATGGGGCCCGCCGAGATGGCATGGCTGCCGATGGAGCGGGTGGCGATCCAACCGCCCAGGGTGGAACAGGCGAACGATGCCGGCGTGTGCGGCAGGTGGCAGCCGTAGCTTTGCAAGATGGCCTGCAGGTCGGGCCCCAGGATGCCCGCCTCGAAGGTGGCCAGACCGGCGTCGAGGTCGATGTTCACCAGGCGGTTGAGCCCTCGCATGTCGAGGGAGATGGCGGCGTGGCCGAAGCACTCGACCGAGCTGTTGGTCGAGGTGCCGCCGCCGTACGGAATGACGGCCAGGTCGTGGGCCTCGGCGGCCCGCAGAGTGGCCACAATCTGTTCGGGGCGTTCGGGGGTCGCCACCGCATCCGGGGCGATGGAGACGTGGCCGCGGCGGAGGCGAAGCAGGTCCAGGTAGCCTTTGCCGTAGGCGTGGGTGACGCGGGCGAGGCGGCTGGCGTGCAGCTCGACGCCTTCCAGGAGCGCCTGCTGGGCGGCGGCACTGATGCGAGGCTCGGGCAGGCCGATGTGGTCCAGGGGCACGATGGAGGCTTCCCGCATGGGCAGCCCGCGCTCATCGCGGAGCCACTGCAGGGCTTTTTCAGCCAGGGGAGCCGGGAAGGCCTGGTCCAGGGTGCCCCAGCCCCACCAGCGCAGGTCGTTGTTCATAGCGCCGAAGGATTGGTCGCCCGCCCCCCGACTTCCTGGGCATGAATGCCCTTTGGCCCGGTTTGACAGCGAAGAGTCCGCGGGCTATCATCGGGTCACCGGGAGAGCTGGCAGAGTGGTTTAATGCGGCGGTCTTGAAAACCGTTGAACCCGCAAGGGTTCCGTGGGTTCGAATCCCTCGCTCTCCGTTGATAAAACCTGGCGGCGACTGGGTTTGTTTGTTCGTTCTTGGTTTCTCAGGAGACATCAGTAGATGCCTGTAGATGCCCGGATTTCAGCCCTCAACAGCCACCAGAGCAGCCACTAGAAAAAAAGTCAATTTGTTCGTTACATCCCGACACAGTGAGGGTTCTACCGCCGGTACCGGCTCCGATGGCCGATCCAGTGCTGAGCGTTCTGATCACACTCGGCGTCCTCGCCACATGCGCCTTCCCGGCCCCTTCCGGCCTCGCCGTCGTCGCCCTGTGGGCGGGGTAGACCATGCGCGAAACGGTCCGAGCCACGGCTGTCAAAGTCCCAGACTAGGCCAAGTGCCCGTACCGCGCGGCTTCTGCGCCCAAAAACGATCGAAGGTAATAGGTTCTCAGATCGGAGGCAGTAGGATGGGAGACAGCTGGGGAGCTGGCCTCCGGCTGACCGGTGCTTTAGTCGGTTCCGCCGAGCTCGCGGAGAAAGTCAACAACTGCTCTCCGATTGGCCGCGTCGATGGAGCTACTGTCCTTTGCCAGGGCCATAGCGGTTAATCCTTCTCCATTCAGGGCGTTGATGTCCGCCTTGTTGGCA
>DASYBA010000910.1:0-8045 GCA_036501005.1 Candidatus Xenobia bacterium
CGCGTACAAGGCCCAGACGCCCACCAGCACCACCCCCTGGCGCAGCGGAGGCCATCCCGTCAGAAGGGTCAGGCCGGTGACGGCCAGGAGCGGCAGCAACAATCCCTTTCGAACGGCGGGCAGGTGCAAGGCGAATAGACATCCCCAGGCCGCGGCGATCAGCCGACACCCGAGGGGGTCATACTGGCCGAGGGTGGGCAGATACCCCGCCACGAGCAGCCAGAACACCAGGAGGTAGGGCGTCACCTCAGGAGCACCGCGCAAGCCACCAGTCCGAGTATCGTGAGGGATGCGCCCCACGCGAAGCTGGGCGGACGATAATCCATGTCGATCTGGTGAATACCGACCGGGACGTAGAGCGACCGGAAGACGCCGTTGGCCCGATAGAATGGGGCGTCATTGCCGTCCAGGGTGGCGTGCCAGCCGGCGTCCAACAGTTCGCTACTGACCAGGAGGGCCGGCGTATCGGAGCCCGTTCGCAAGGTGACATGGTCGGGGGTATACGAAACGACCTCCACGCTCCCCTGGCGGGGCGCCTGTAGGGGTGGTGTCGGCCGATCGACATAGGCCACGGCGGCCGGATCGAAATGCTGCATACGGCGGATGGTCTCATCCAGGTCGGCCACCACTTCGGCTTGACCCACGAACCAGAATCGGGGCTGTCCACCCGGGACTGGTTGCAGACGGCCATTCACCAGACGCCATCGCACGTTCAGTACCCGGGCCATGGGGGTATCCAGCCGACCGATGAAGACGGCGTTGGAGTTGAAGTTGGCCTTTTCGTACCAGGATGGATCGGGAATGGAGCCAAGCTCGTTGGCTAGCAGGTACTCGATATAGGGCCGCGGGGCCGTCGGATCGTACAAGGTGGGATCGGCGTGGCGCACGATTTCGCCGTCATTCACCTCCTGGAAGCTGTCGGATTGCACTCGGAAGAGCGTCGAATCCGATGCCAGGGCCTTCAAGGCCGGGTGCAAGGCGTAGGAGCCCGGTCGCAGGTTGGGCCAGGCCAGCCAGGAGAGGTCTGCGACCAGCATGAGGGCCACCAGGATCTGGCTGCGCCGATTCAAGCGGGCCGCCCCGTAAGCGGACAGCACCGTCAGTCCGATGACCGCCCACAGAATGAAACGGGCGGGCGCACGAAACAGGGTCAGCCCGGGGACGACGGTGAGGATGGCTGGATAGACGGGGGTCGAACCGCCCAGGCCGAAGAGCAATCCGATCACGACCAGCAGCAGGCAGCGAGTGACGATCGGCCGAGGAGCCCGCCAGAGTCCCACCAGCGCGAGGCACGTCAGGGGCAAGCCGAAATAGTAGTCGGTGTCGGGAGGCGAGCCAGTTGGCCATCCTGAGATTCGATAGAGCTCAGGAACGACCAGCGCGGGAAGCTGCCGCAGAGCGAGGCTGAAACTGAGACTGAAAGCAGAAGACATGCCGCCGCGGGACGCATGCGTCGCGTTGATGACGGCGGGTAGCCACTGGATGGAAGCCAAGGCCAGCCCCAGCACAAAGGTGGAGAGAAGTTGCCGAGGCCGTATCCATAAACAGGCCGCGGCCACCAGGAGCGCCGACGCCTGGGGCGATCCGGCCAGCAGGAGACAGCCGCAGCAAAGGCCCCCGGCGGCGGTCCAACGGCGTGAGGATCCGCGCAGTGTGCAACCGACCCAGGCGGGGAACCAGGGCAACGAACCGGCGATGGGGAGGTGCGCCTCGTGCAGGATGAAAAAGCCCGATGCCTGCCAGCCGATGGCTCCCACGAGGATGGCGGCAGGCGGTAACTGGAGGGCCTCCAGCATGAAGACGGCTGCGCTCCCGTTCAAGCCCATCAATATGAAGTAGTATAGGGTCAGCACTTTTTCGAAGGGTGCCAGATAAAAAAGCAGGTTGAGGGGGTAGAAAAGGGCGGCCTGCAGGTCTCCAATCCAAGAGACGCCGCATCCGACATAGGGATTCCACAGGGGCAGGTGACCGGATAGAACACTGGCCCGGGTGAACGTCCACGCGGGCCAGAACCAGACCCGCAGGTCGTCGCTGCAAGGCGCCGATCCGATAAAGCGCACGGTGTGAAGGGCGGCCAGCACCCATACGATGGCATACAATTGACGCCGGCTCATGGACGGGGAACCATGTCGAAGACCCACGTGTGGTCGATGCCCAGGAGGCCGTAGGAGTGCCGATCGTCGAGCACGGGTCGAGCGACGAAGTGCTCGGCCAGCAGGCGGCGTACGTCCTCTGTCGCTCCGCCCAGTCGGTTGGTGACGAACCACACGTGGGGATGTTTCACGAGCTTGGGGAGGTCGCCCGCCAGCGCCTCGGGCGTGCGGAAGAAATACTGATTCGGGGTCGGCTCGGCCAGGTAGATGTCGCCTTGGTACCTGACCAGTGGAGAGGCCTGGCGGGCGTCGTAGTATTCAAACAGACAATAGTAGTTGGAGGGCATGTCGAGGAGGACCATATCCCCCGGGCGTGCCTGGATGGCAGCCGTGACCGTTTTGAAGTCGAAGAGCCATAGGAAGGGTATGTTCAACACCGCGATGAGAATGATGACGTTGGCCAGACCGACAAGGCCCGCCACGATGGCGCCCCGGGTATCGCGTCCCAGCGCAACGCCCGCCAGCACGGCCATGTAGGGCTGCATGGGAAAATAGTAGCGATCCCTCAGGTTGAAGCCGTGCGTGGCCAGGTCAGCGGTGAGGAGGATGCCGCAGTAGGTGAGGAAGATGGCGCCCAGGATGACGCGAGCTGGGGGCTTCATGCGATAGAGGGTGGACCCCTGCCAGAAGGCCAGAGCCAGGGTGATCGTGGCACTGAACAGAAGCAACGGCGTCTGCGCAAGCAAGTCGGCCAGATCGATACGAGTGGCCGCCTCGAGAAACTCGGTCAGACCCGTGATGTAGGGATAGACGTTGCAGACATGCAGCCAGAACCCGACTGCGGCGAACTCCTCTTTATTGCCAGCTCGCATTTGCAGCAGCATGAAGCGGGCCATCGGCAGGGACAGAATCCCTATCAGGATGGCGGCCCACCACGCCCCCGTTTTCCGGCGGTCGAGGAGGATGGCTGCGAACCCTTGCCCGATGGCGATCAGCGCTGAGAAGTACAAGGTGCCGACGGCGGCGACCATGCTGACGACGTAGAGGGCATATCGCCCGACCGTCCGCTGGTTGAGGACCAGGATGTCGATCAACGTATCGGTTCCAACCAGTTGCAGACACTGGGCGAGGGGGAACATGCGAGCCTGGGTATCGAGTGCCCAGGTGCTATAGAGAAGAGCATACCCCGCGCCCGCCAGCCAGCCGGCCCGCCGTGAGCCTCCCAGCTTCAGGGTGATCCGCCACACCATGAGAGTCGATATGACGTCGAACAGCACCGATGGAAGGCGCATCGCCCATTCGGCGTCGGCGTGGATGAGGTGCAGCAGGAAGTAGTCGAGGGGGGGGTGGCGGTCGGAGATGAGCCCCTGCAGCAGATCGGGAATGTTCAGTCGGCTCATGTAGAACGAGAAAGCCTCGTCGGCCGAGTAGTTGGGCAGGAAGATGACGGGGAGTCGAACCGCGAGCGCCAGCAATGCCAGCGCTACGCCGTCAGCCATGGTCAGAGTTTTCCGGTAGTCTGGGGCCCGTCGTAGAACACGATCTGGCAAGAGGCAATCTTGAGCTGCTGTGACCGCGGGATCGGCATCTCCAGATGGATTTCGTCGGTGCGGCCGGGCTGGAGGGCGAACACCTGGGTAAAGCCGGCGGAGCAGACCAGGTTGCCGTCCATGTCGAGGAAGGAGGCGTCGACCGAATAGAAGCTGTTGATCGTGGTGCGGTTCTTGACGTTGACATCGACCCGGATGTTGCGACCTCCGGGCAGGCCGCCGTCATAGTAGTACACGTGGGCGACCGCGTCGATCATGCTGCCGGTGATGGGCAGGGCGATGGTGTTCTTGTCGGCTGGAATATTGAAGGACTTCTTGACGTGCTGGATGCCTTCAGCAGGCGGGGCTTGGGCCAGGACGGGACACGCCAGGCACAGCATGAGCGCAGCAACCAGATGTCGCACGGGGAGGAAATTCAATTGGAGCCGCGGGCTTTCCTGTGGGGCACGGCGGCTGGCGCGGCCCGGAATCTGTGTCCAACAAGAAGCCACCGGGCAAAACCCGATGGCTCGTGAGGCGGGCTGCGGGACTGTTACTTCTTGGCGTAATTGCCGCCGCCTGAGAAGTCGATCATGACGCACTTCTCGGTGCCGACGATCCAGGCGTCGTGGCCCGGGGGGATGTGGCCCGCGTCGCCGGGGCCGAACTCTTTCTTGGTGCCGTCTTCCATCACCACGACCATGCGACCCGAGATGGTGTAGACGAAGTGCTCCACCATGCAGTGGTCGGTCTTGGCGACGGGCTTGATGCACTCCGACCACTTCCAGCCGGGTTCGAAGGTGGCCCGCATGACGGTGTGATCGCCGATCTTGCAGACTTCGACGTGGGCCTTGGGAGGGGTCCGGGTCTCATCGGGATTCCCCATGGGCTTTACCACCAGCGAATGAACCTGGGTTGTCATGGCCGTTCCTCCTCAGTTTGTTTTGCGCGGGCGGCCTTCCAGCGCGACCAGGTCCACTCCTGTAGACCGGCAGTAGACCGCCAGGCGTTCGGGGCGGGTGCTCGTCCCGCTCAACCAGGCCGGTGCAACACGGGTTGGCAAGGCGGTGTCTGCGTTGTCCCACGAGGCGGGACACATCGGCCTGATGTGTCCCACCTGGTGGGACACTAGGCGCGAGGACCGGAGTCAGGTCTGGTATGCGAGCGGGCCGAGTGCTACCCTGGGATGGGGGGAAATCGTTCTGCACTCTGGCTGGTCGGCGTCACGGGAGTCGTCTAGCTGAGCCTGTACGCGTTGCGCCCTGCCCCGCCGCCCGTCGCCTCCCCGCCGACTCCGGACCTGACGCCGCGCAAGATGGCCACGCCGCCCGCTCAACTAACGAACCCAGGCGCGGTATATACACTGTTAGCCCACGCGAGAGCCGAAGGGTTTTACGACCTGCAATCCGAGTATGTTGATCCCCATATCTTGACGCATACTATGAGAGCCTGATGATTTCAGATACGGGTCGCTCCTATACGGTCGCTCGGAGCTCGGCATCCGCCGTCGCATCCGAGAGCTCGGCATAGAGCAGCGTGGTCTGGATGCTCTCGTGCCCCAGCCGGTGCGGCGGACGCTCTGGCGCCAGGGAGGCGGGCGCGCGGGTGGGCGCCGGCCGGCCCCGCAGGGAGGCCGTATCGCGTCGGCGGCGACCCGCCGGAACCGCTCCTCCTGGACACCACCGACGAAGCTGGTTGAGGCTGAACAAAGAGCCGCTCGGCAGGAGATAGCTCACCGACAAGGGAACGCCGTGGACGTTGTCCCTGAGTTTGAGGGGGTCCTATGTCGTCGAAGTGCCAAACCACGTTTTCAATCCTGGTCTCGGTGCTCCTGATAATCATGGCCGCAAGCCCCGGGGCAGAGGCCTCGCCCGTCATCATAAATGGTAACTTTGACACCGGCACCAACATAATCACTAACGTCAATTGTGGTCACTTTTGCGGTTGGAGCCCAGTCTTTGGTTCATCAGACACGTACTGCTTTCGTAATACAGTCGGCGCCGGTAACGGGGGCACGATCACCACCAGGTGTGGCCACTTTCCTGTCGTCTGCGCCCCTCCCAACGGTCTATGCAACGAGCCGGCAATTGACGTGGTCCAATGTGTCCACGGGTTCCACGCTGGCTGCACCTACACGGTGCACTTCTCCACGGCAAGCACGGCCGTCGTATGCGATTTCCACGGACCGGGCTTTGCCTGCGTCACCATAGATCTGGCGGGAACCATTGGGGAACGCGAGAACACCGAGTTCTTTTGTACTTGTAATCCTGACAGTCTAGCGGGTGCCGTGCCAACGGTGGGCGACATCAACGGCTTCACCTTCCAGTTCACCGCCACTACGTGTACGGAGAATTTGCAATTCGGAGAGATTGCGGCATCGCTTCTTTCTCACGGATCGTCCGGCGGAACGGAGGGCTCTGCCTCCATCGATCCCAACATCTTTATTACCAGCAACGCACCCGAAATCGATTCGTCCACCGCGCTGGGGCCCTTTGCCCTGGTCGTGGGCTTCATGCTGGTTCTGTTGGACGGCCGCAAGATCGGAGACCGATAACCTGGCCCATCCCCGCAGCCTATCGAAAACCTGCGGAACGTCGACAATCTTATTGTGTCCCTCTTTTCATGTCGGGGACCGGGTTGGATCGGTGAAACCAGCGCAATGGGAAGAATCGCCCACCTTTGACGGGCAATGGATGATTTCCCTTAAGCGGCTGGGCGGGCTTACGATGAGACAACAACGACTGGTGGCGCATGTTCGTTGGGATAGTGCACAGTGCGCTGCAGGAAGCGAACATTCGAGGCTTAGTGCGTTCCTACAGTGCAACAATGCATTATCGTCTCGGGCGCTTCCGATGTATGGCAACTTCCTCGTCGGGTTCTGAGCTAGAGCACAGTCCATGCACTGCTGGCCGAGGCGAGAGCCGGAGGGTTTTACCGCCTGCGGCCGGAGTATGTTGACCCCCACATCTTCGACGGGTACTACGAGAGCCTGATGATTTCAGAGGGGGGGCGCTCCTATCGGGTGTCGTCCCGAAATGTCAATGTGCCGGTGCTCACTCGATTGACGGACAGAATTCACAAGCTGGTGCCCCCGCCAAGCAGCCAAGAGGACCGTGTTCCCTACGACCAACAGCAGCCAGTCTCTCACTGATACGCTATGGGTGGCTCTGGTCATCCGCCGCGCCATCGCCAAGAGAACTCCAGGAGCGCCGGAGCCTCGATCCCCAGCATGTCACCAGACCGACAGGGATGCTGGCGTGTGGCCGTCGGGGCACTGGGAGTTTCGCTGGTATAGCGAACAGTTCGCTCCGGGAAGCGAACAGTGAGCCTTTGTTGCGTTCCTGGAGCGAAACAACGGGTGGCTCATCCCTGTTTCCAGGGCAGGAGACCCACCGCTTGCGCTCGGGGCTGCCGGGTGGTACCCTGTGAGAGTGGGCAGAAACCGCTCCGCACTCTGGCTGGTCGGCGTCACGGGGCCGTGGCGGCCAGCCTGTATGCGCTCCGCCCCACCTCGCCGCCCGCGGTCTCCCAGCCGCCGCTGGAACTCACCCCCCGCAAGGTGGCCATGCCTTCGACTCGTCCCGGCCCCCGAGCCGTCGTGCCCATGGTGTTCGAGCGGACGAGCTGGTCGCACCGCCACGATGTCCCTCTCGTCCTTCATGAGTTTCCGAAGGACGGCAACAGTTGGACCACACTGATCGCCGAGAACGGTGACGCGTGCGTTTTGATGCACGGGTCCGAAAACGCATATGTGTACCCCCGCCCCTCGGTCCCTCGGCATGCTCTCGAGAGCTTGTCCTCCCAGGCGGAGTCTCTGGGATTCTTCAAATTGCGATGGGGATGCGGAATCGGCTCTTCCCCCCGACCGTTTCAGGACCTATGGATGGCAGACCTGTTGTCCAGCGCGCAGATCCGCGTAAGTTCAGGAAACGCTACCATACCTGCACTGACTGCTCTGGCAGATCAAATCCACAGGCTGGTTCCTCCTCCGACCGCCGAGGAGATTCGACAGGCACGCTTCACCGATGCGGTAGCACGTGCCCCTTCGCCATCCGCTGCGCCACCGAGAAGATCTGCAGCAGCGCCGGTGGCGCCGACTCGTGGCCCTTGAACCCCAGCACGTCGCACCGGTACACCCCGAACTGGCTCCACACCAGGATGCCCTCATCCCCCTCCGCATATTCCGACGGCTCCCCCGCCGGCCTCTCCGGCCACGTGCGGGCCATGCCGAAGAACCCCGCATGCTGCAGCAATCGATAGAAGTCCCGCATCTCGCCCGGGTCCACCTGGAAGAAGCTCTCTTCCAGGTGGTTGTTGGCCGAGTCGATCTGCGTTCGGCTGCCGCCCCGCAGCGTCATCTGCAGGCTCACCCCGTAGGGGTTCCCGTTGTCCTGCTCATCATGCGAATATCGCTTCCAGTAGC
>DASYBA010000911.1:0-3797 GCA_036501005.1 Candidatus Xenobia bacterium
CGGGGTCGCGGCTCGGGTCCATGCCCTGGGCGTGTCCCGCCGCGGGGCCCATGTCACCCCTGCTTGAGCGGTTCCGGCGAGCCCTCGACCTACCGCCCGACACTGAGCTCTGGCTGGCCGTATCGGGCGGTAGCGACTCCATGGCCCTGCTGCACCTCTGCCTGCAGGCCGGTCTTCCGGTGCGGGTGTTCCATCTGAATCATCAGGCCCGCCCATCGGCCGCCGTTGACGCCGCTTTCGTCGACAGCGCTTGCCGGGCGCTGGGCGTGCCGTGCACGGTGGTGGCCGAAAACGTCCCCGAACTGGCCCGGGCGGAGCGCCGCTCCTTCGAAGCCACGGCCCGCGACCGGCGCTACCGGGCCCTGGATGGTCTGGCGGGCGGCGGGTGGGCGGCGACCGGCCACACCATGGACGATCAGGCCGAGACCGTCTTGTTGCGCCTCGTGCGGGGCGCGGGCAGCAGCGGCCTGGCCGGCATCCGGCGTCGGCTGGTGCGAGGGTGCACGGTCATCCGTCCCCTGCTGGGCTTCCGACACTCGGAGCTGCGCGACTGGCTGGCGGGGCAGGGCATCGCATGGCGGGAAGACGAGACCAATGCGGACCTGCGGGTGCCCCGCAACCGGGTGCGCCACGAGCTCCTCCCCGTGCTGGCCCGCTACAATCCGCGGGTGGTCGAGGCCCTGGCGCGGACGGCCCGCCTCCTGGCCGAGGAAGACGAATTCCTGGAAGGGCTGACGGGCGACGCGCCGGTGCTCCGCCGCCGGCAGTTGAAGCGATCCCATCCATCGGCCAGCCTGGCGCATCTGGAACAACTGGGCGCGCCTGGGCCGGGGGCGCTTCCGTGGGGACCCCATCCGGTCGCCTGCCCGGGGACGACCGCGGTGGCCGAGGCCCAGGTCGTGCTGGAGGTGGCCCGGGTGGCCCAGGCCGGGGCCGGGGACCGTCACGAGGTCTACCTGCGCCCAGACAGCGCGCCGCTCTCGGTGCGCAGCCGGCGAGACGGAGACCGGTTTCAGCCGGCAGGCGGATCGGGCAGCAAGAAAGTGAAAAAGTTGTTCATCGACGAGAAGGTTCCGAGACGAGAGCGAGATAGTATCCCGTTGCTCGTCACGGCCGACGGCCACATCGCGTGGTTGGTGGGGTGGCGGGCCGACCGCCGCTTCATACAGCCCCCGGGAACGGGCCCCGCATGGCGGATCCAGTGTCGGACAGGAGGAGAGACGGGTGGCTGAAGCCGCGGTGCAGGAAGTGGTGTTTACGGCCGAGCAGATCGCCGGCCGGGTCGAGGAGCTGGGTCGACAGATTTCGGCTGACTACGCCGGACAGGAAATCTTTCTGATCGCCGTGCTGCGGGGGGCGCTCCCGTTCCTGGCAGACCTGGCCCGGCAGTTGACCGTGCCCGCCCTGGTCGACTTCATGGTCGTTGACCGGAGCGGGTCGGCCGTGCGCATCGTCAAGGATCTCGACTTGCCCCTGGCCGGGCGTGACGTGCTGCTGGTCGAAGACATCGTCGACGAGGGCGAGACGCTCGACTACCTGGCCGATGCGATCCACCTGCGCAACCCGCACACGTTCAAGGTGGTGACGATGTTTCACAAGCCCGGCCGACATCGCGGCCGGGTGCGTCCGGACTACTGCGGGTTCGAAGTGCCGGAACGATTTGTGGTCGGCTACGGTTTGGACTTCCAGCAACGTTTTCGGAACCTTCCCTACCTGGCCTTGCTGGAGAGGCAATGACGGCGTTCACGTCGTACTCTAAGAGGTTGGACACCTCCCGGCCGATCTGGCGGGTGTGGTTTTGGCGCCCCCTGGTGAAAAGATAACTACTGGAGAGCACGGTTTTTGGTCAAATACTTAAAGCAAATCGTCGTCTGGCTGATCATCCTGGCCATGGTCTGGTTCGTGGTCCAGACCATCAAGACGCACCAGTCCGCCCCTGTGCCGGTCGAGTTCAGCAAGTTCCTGGAAGAGCTGGACAAGGGCAACATCAAGGACGTGGTCATCAGCGGCAACGATATCCAGGGGACGTACGTCACCCCCAAGGAACCGAGCCCGCAGTCGCATTTCCAGACGGTGGACGGCTTCCGGGACGACCAGGAGCTGCAGAAGGAACTGCGGGACAAAAAAGTCGAGGTCAAGTTCGAGCCCAAGAACGACAATCCGTGGGGGCTCTTGCTGGTGCAGTTCCTCCCCTACCTGCTGCTGTTCGGGTTCTTCGTGCTCATCATGCGGCAGGCCCAGGCCGGGGGCAGCCAGGCCTTTGCTTTCGGCCGCAGTCGGGCCAAGCAGTTGAGCGACAACCGCCCCAAGGTGACCTTTGAAGACGTGGCCGGGGTCGAAGAGGCCAAGGAAGAGCTGCAGGAAGTCGTCGACTACCTCAAGTACCCCAAGAAGTACCAACAGCTCGGGGCACGCATTCCGAAGGGGGTGCTCCTGCTGGGCGCGCCGGGCACGGGCAAGACGCTCCTCGGTCGGGCCATCGCCGGCGAGGCGGGCGTGCCGTTCTACTACATCAGCGGCTCCGACTTCGTCGAGATGTTCGTCGGGGTGGGCGCCAGCCGGGTCCGCGACCTGTTCGAGCAGGCCAAGAAGAATGCGCCCTGCATCGTGTTCGTCGACGAGATCGACGCGGTCGGCCGGCAGCGAGGCGCCGGCGTGGGCGGCGGCCACGACGAGCGGGAGCAGACCCTCAACCAGCTCCTGGTCGAGATGGACGGCTTTGAGCCCAACCTGGGCGTCATCATCCTGGCCGCCACCAACCGGCCTGACGTGTTGGACCCGGCGCTGTTGCGTCCGGGACGCTTCGACCGTCACGTGGTGGTCGACAAGCCCGACATCAACGGGCGCAAGGCCATTCTCAAGGTGCACGCCCGCGGCAAGCCTTTGAGCGAGGACGTCGACCTGGAAATCCTGGCCCGACGCACCCCCGGCTTTTCCGGCGCCGACCTGGAGAATCTCCTCAACGAGGCCGCCCTGTTGGCGGCTCGAGCCGGCCGGACCAAGGTCGAAGTGCGAGACTGCGAAGAGGCCATCGACCGGGTCATCATGGGGCCGGAGAAGAAGAGCCGCATCCAGGGCGAGAAGGAGCGGGTCATCACCGCGTACCACGAGTCCGGGCACACGCTCATCGCCAAGTTGATTCCGGAATCCGATCCGGTGCGCAAGGTGACCATCCTGCCCCGCGGCATGTCGCTGGGCGCGACCTGGCACGTGCCGGCCGGCGACAAGTACAACATGAACCGCAAGGAGCTCATCGCCAGTATCAGCGGGCTGTTGGGCGGCCGGGTGGCAGAGGAAATCGTCTTTGGCGAAGCCGACGTGACGACTGGGGCCTCCAACGACCTGGAGCGAGCCACCCAGATCGCCCGCGACATGGTCTGCAAGTACGGCATGAGCGACCGCATGGGGCTGCTGACCTTCGGCAAGAAGCAAGAGCAGGTCTTCCTGGGCCGCGACATCATGGAAGACAAGAACTACTCTGAAGACGTCGCCAACCAGATCGACAAAGAAGTACGCCGCATCATGGACGAGTGCTACGACCGCACCCGCAACCTGCTGCTGGCCAACCGCCACCGCCTCGAGGCCCTGGTCAAGAACCTGCTGGAGAAGGAAGTGCTCGACGGCGACGAAGTGGATCGCATCCTCAGCGATGCCGGGAGCCACAACGGCAGCCCGGAGTCGACTGAAAAGCCCATGGTGGGGTAAGATATGCGTACGTTCTGGGTGGTCTTGAATGTCGTGGCCATGCTGGCCTTCCTGACCATGGCCACGGTGGTGGTCTTGTTGCCCAGCAAGCT
>DASYBA010000912.1:0-5055 GCA_036501005.1 Candidatus Xenobia bacterium
GCCTCGGCCCTGGCCGGCTACATGGCGCCGCCGGAGGAACTCGGTATCGAGTGGCAGCCGGAGGCGGGGCTCTAACTGTAGCGACGACGCAGCAGGCTGAGCGCGGTGGTCGACACCCGCTGGCGCAACGCGGCCATGCCCTGAGGAAAGGTCCAGGTGTGGCACTCCGTGCCGCTTTCGTCCCCGATCGCCACATGGAACACGCCATCTCGCGAGGCGGCTATCCCGATGCCGACATGGGCCCCCCAGCGGACTCGTGCCGCGGCGCTCCGAGCCCGCGCGGCCTCGATCGATACCGGGCCGTCAGACCATACCTCTCCACCGCGCCAGGCAGCGTGCCCCGTGCCCGACAACAAGGCCGCCAGGTGACCGCCGCTGGTAGAATCCTCCACGACGGCCAGGGTTCGCCCCTGCAGGCAGGTCATGACGGCGTCCTGCAGGGTTTCCGCGTCGGTTCCCCACAGGGCATTGCCCATCAATTGTCGGATCTGGGTCTCCACGGGGACAATCAAGTCTTGGGCCTGGCCCGCCGTCGCCGCTCGAGCCCCCAGGCGGATGTGGATGCCGTCGCCCCGAGCGTATACCCCGATGGTCGGATTGACGTTCTTGAGCAACTCGCCGAGCATCTCGTCGACCCGACCCTCCCCGATGCCCACCGTCTTCAACGTTCGGGTGATGATCACTTCGGTGGCGAGGGCAGCCAGTCGGGGCGCCACTTCGTGCTCCCACATGGGGCCCATTTCGGCCGGTGGACCGGGCAGGCAGACCACGATGCGCCCGTCCTTCTCCACCCACCAGCCGGGCGCCGTACCGCGGGGGTTCGGAACGGTCTGCGCCGATGCAATTCGCCAGGCCTGCTTGACGTTGCGCTCCGGCATGGGCATGTTGCGCCGGCCAAACCAGGCCCTCAGCGCGGCCTCCAACTCGGGGTCGACGAACGGCACCTCGCCGAAGGCTTCCGCCACCGCCTCTCGGGTCACATCGTCTTCCGTCGGCCCCAGCCCGCCCGTGGTCACCACCAGGTCGTTGTCTGCCAGCGCCGCCCGCAGGTGCGCCACCAGCCGGTCTCGATTGTCGCCCAACTGCGTCATCCGATACAACCGAATGCCCAGCGCCGGCAGCCGAGCCGCGATGAACGCCGAGTTCGAATCGACGATTTCACCCAGCAGTATTTCTGTCCCGACCGCCAGCACCTCGGCTTTCACAGGGTCGGGAAATACCTCTCCGTGCACCGCATTCCTGTTTCGATGGCGCTGCGAAGCGCATCGACGTTGCCGAACGGCACCACGCTCACCCCCTCGGTCAGGCCGCAGGCCGCGGTGGCGACGACGGGCCGGCCCAAGGCCCGAGCGAGGAGGAGGGCGCGGGGCGCATCTTCCAGGAGGGCCGGCTGCACGACCAGATCCGCGGCGACGACGGCGGTCGGGGAGACGCTGCGGACCTGCAGGCCCTCCCAGAACCCGGGGCCCTCCAGTTCGCTGCCGCCGACCCACAACTCGACCGGCAGGCCTCGCAGGGCCTCGCGGAGCTCGTAGGCCCCCTTGCGAGCCACCGTCGGCCCGGGAAACCCGATACTGGGCATGGAACGGTCTTCGCTCGAGCACAGGACGACGGGCGGGGGACGTGCCAGGGGAGGAGCAGGGCCCGCTCGGGGAAGCGCTCGGCGACCGCCGCGTGCGGGGGCCCGCTGCGACGGTGCCGTACAGGCGCACGACCAGTTCCCGGCGAGTGAGCAGGGCCTCGACGTACAGCGGTCGAGGGGCCCGGAACCGCAGGTCGACGTAGTTCCACACGACCGTGGCATCTTGCCCCGTCGCGGCGGCCGAGCCGGGCACGACCTGAGAATGGCGATGACGCTCCACCATGGCGCACCCGGCCTGCAGGGCAGCCTGGTAGACGGCATTCGACAACTGGCACAGGCCGCCGCCCACACTGGGGATGATGCAGCCTTCCCGCAGCATGCGTCCGAGGGCGAACCCTCGATCGGAAGAAGCACGCCCGACGTGCTTCCAGAAGCTGAACAGCCCGCCCGCGGGAATCAGCGTGCCGTGCAGGTGGCGGCACGCGATACGCAGATTCTGCACCTTGCCCAGTTGCCAATGGCGCTCGACTTTGGCCAGGTCGGACCATAGCGGACTGCGGCATTCGGCTAGCGGCACAAACCCCATCGGCAGCGGATGCTGGGGATATCGAGTGAGACCTTGCGCCATGTCGACCACCCCTCGACGAGCTTGCAGCAGGACGGCCTTGGCATGGAACAATGCGGAAGACCACCGAGACGGGAGGGTTCGAACTGTCATGTCTGCCACCTCAAAAGCTATCGTAGCAGGACGAGATGACCGCCCGGACACAGGGCGGTGTCAACCTTGTGACAAAGAAAAAGGGCCTCTCTCGCGAGAGGTCTTTTCAGTCCAGGAACACCACCGCCCGAGCGCCGGGTGCCCGGCCTTCGGTGCCTTTTGTCAAGAGGCCGCGTATCGAAATAAAACAGGTCAGTCATCGGTCCGACGGACGACTGACGACCGACCCCGCCAGGAGGAGAGGCCGGCGAGGGCTTGAATACCCGTCGGCGCTTCAGGGCACCCTGAAGCCAACGAGCGGGCCGTCCAACGGCCCTGAGCGGCGAGCTGGCTGGAAGCTGCTGCACTGTACTTGAAGGAGGCCCAATTTTTTGACACGCAATCTCAAGACGCCCCACGCTGTGGCCATGCTAGGCCTGATGGGCGGGGCGCTGTACGCACTCGCCGGCTGTGGCGGCACCGTTTCCAACTCTGTTCCCCTCGCCCAGCAGACGGACACCAACATCATCTCCGGCCAGCACCTGTACGTCGCCAACCAGACCAACGCCGGCACCGCTGCCGTGCTGCGTTACGACCAGATCCTCGACCAGTCGGCGGGCGCCAATCTGGGGCCGGCGGCCCAGTTCACGGGCTTCAATACGCTCGGTCAGATCAATGTCGATTTCAACGGTGACCTCCTGGTGCCGGACGAGGCTGGCAATCTCGTTGACATCTTCAACCAGGCTGAGGTCATTTCGGGCGTGGTCCAGACCGGTCCCAACCTGGCCCTCACCGCCAGCGCGCCGAGTGGCGTCGCCTTCGACTCCTCCAACAGCTTCTACTACGTGCCCACGGGCAACAATATTCAGCAGTTCAGCAGCAGTGGGACGGCTGGCGGGGTTCTGACCGACAGCCAGATGCCCGTGCCGAAGATCGTCGCCGTTGACGATCTCCACACGCTGCAGGCCAGCGGCCAGACCGGGGTACTGTTCGCGGCGGGCACCAACGGCGGGGGCCAGGGCGTCATCTCCATCATCACCCAGCCCCAGAACCTGGTCGGGCTAGGTGACATCGCCGCCAACCCGAATGTCGCGCACATCACCAGCGTGTTCGGGGTCAATGTGGTCAATCCGACCGCCATCGCCTACGACAGCACCCATCAGCAGTTGTGGGTGGCGGACCCGACGGCGGGCTATGTCTTCGTTCTCGACAACGCCGACAACATCACGGCCTCGACGGTGAACGGCGGACAGGTGCTGGGCGCGGCTTTGCAGATCCAGGCCAGCGTGCTGGCGGTAGACTTCAGCTCGGGGGTTGCGGCCCTCGTCACCATGAATGCCGGGACCTCCGGCGACACTCTCAACATCTACCCCACCAGTGAGCAGATCGGCGCCAGCGAAGGACTCTTCCTGTCCAGCCAGATTCCCCCGCCGACCACCATCCAGTTGAGCGGGGTGACCGCGCCCCAATCCTTGGTCATCGACAGCTTGCACTAAAGGCAGAAAAGGCAGGGGCGGGGTTCGTCGAACACCCATCTTCCATGGGCCATCGAAGGGACCGCGCCCCTGTTCGCGGTTGGAGCCTGGCACAGCTCTTCGGGCTGACCGTCGGGCTCCTCGTCATTTTGCTCGGGTTCCTCTTCACGCTAGTGTTCCGGGGGTCGCAGGACGCCATCCTGGAGAGCTCGGAGCAGCAGAGAAAGCTGGTCAGCCAGCGGATTGCCGATAGCGTCGCCGCCTACCTGGGGCAGGCCGAAGCGTCCATCGTCGACCTGCAACGGGAGATCCAAGGAGCCACCCTCGACCTCAAGGACTTCACCGCCATCGAGGCCGCGCTGTACGCAGACCTGATCAACCATCCGAACCTGACCGAGGTCACCGTCACGTACGGCTGGGATGACGGCTGGGACGCCGATGGCAATCTCCGCCTGCTGCCCGGTCATCGAGGACAGATTTCCGTCTACCGCCCCGATCCGGCCGGCAAGAAGATCAACACCCGTGAGCTGTCGTGGGCGAATGGCGGCTTCGAGGTGCGGGCTCGCCGGCGAGGCGATGCCGATGCATTTGACTCGGTTCCCCTCAAGCTCGTCCACCCTACGACCCCGCCGCAGGACCCCACCCAGGATCCGACGTTCACCACCCCCGCCCGGCAAGACCTGTTCGGGGCTGGCCAGCCGGTCTGGAGCGATCTGGCCTGGACCGAGATGGACAAGGCGTTGCCTCCCGCCCAGCGTCGGGTGGAGGTTTCCGTGCAGAAAGCGATTACCAACCGGCGAGGCGGCTTCCTGGGGGTGGTGCGAGTCGGCATCCAGGCCCAGAGGCTGGATCAATGCACCCGAGGGACCGGCCTGGATCCCGGCGACAAGCACCAGGTCTTCCTGTGTGATGCGCAGGGCCGGCTCATCACCCGGGTCTCGCCCCATGATACGATCGAGGAAATGGGCGACGATCTCCGGGTCCATCCCAGCGATCCGCCGCCCGCCATCGCCGCCGCCCTGCACCTTCCGATCCTGGGCCAGGTCAGTGCCGACACTCCCCAGCAGCACGGCAGTTTCGACCTCGGCGGCGAGACGTTCCTGACGACCTTTCGATATCTATCCAATACCCAGGATTGGATTGCCGGCATCGTCGTGCCGAAAAGCTACTATCTCGGCAACCTGGAGGACTCTCGCCGGCGGCTCCTCATCGCGTTCTTGGCCATCGACGTCTTGTTGCTGGTGGGGGGCATCGGCAGCCTGCGTTTCATGCGACAGGGCATGCATCAGATCACCAACGAG
>DASYBA010000913.1:0-3583 GCA_036501005.1 Candidatus Xenobia bacterium
TGCATTGCTGGCGGCGTCGTCTAGTGATTACGAAGAGACCCTCAAGCTCTATCGGGAACTTGAGGGGCTGCAGCAGAACCTGGAACGGTGGACGGCCCGCTGGACGGAGCTGGCGGACCTGCCCGCCTGACTGGAAGCCAGTCGAGCGGCGGCCATCCCTGGTGAACAGGCGAACAAGGCGGCCGCGGCGTATGTTAGCAGACTTCAAGAAGGAGCTGCTGCCGTGAAGACATGCCCGGCCTGCCAGGCGAGCTATCCCGACGACAAGACCTTTTGCATCAAGGATGGGTCCCAGCTCCACGCCGGCGGGGGTGCCGTCGCGGTGGCTGCGCCGCCGGCCGCCGACCCGCACAGCCGCATCGTGTGTGAGTGGTGCCAGATGCAGAACGCTTCCACGGCCCGCTCGTGCTCGGCGTGTGGCGCCCCTCTCGACATCAAGAACCTGGTGACGGACTCCGGCTGGCGCGAGGCGCCCCGGCTGCGAGACATGACCGAGATTCACTTCGGCGCCAGCACCTGCCAGGTCGAGGGCGAAGTGGTACCGGTCGCCGAGATCGCGTTGGGCGCCAACGATGCCATCTTTTTCGAGCACCATACCATGTTGTGGAAGGACGAGACTACCCGCTTGAGCGTCATGTCGCTGGGGGGCGGCATCAAGCGGTTGTTTGCCGGCATGCCGTTCGTCATCAGCGTGGCCAACGGACCGGGGCGCATCGCCTTTAGTCGGGACGCGACCGGAGAGCTGGTGGTGCTGCCCATGCATCCCAATAGCGAGCTGGACGTCCGGGAGCACGCCTTCCTGCTCGCCTCTCACACCATTGAATACTCGTTCGTGCAGGTGCAGGGGTTGCGCAACATCCTGTTCGGCGGCCAGGGCATGTTCATGGACCGCTTCGTCGCCCGAGGGCAGCAAGGGCTGCTCCTCTTGCATGGGTACGGGAACGTCTTCGAACGAACCTTGAAACCCGGTGAGAGCCTGCTGGTGGAGCCCGGCGGCTTTCTCTACAAGGACGCATCGGTCACCATGAACGTCGAGACCCAGAAGCTCTCCACCGGGCTCTTCGGGGGGGTGGGGTTGAACCTGGCCCGGGTGACGGGTCCCGGGCGCATCGCCATCCAGTCCATGTATGTCCACCACAAGTCGGAGTAACCATGAGTCAATACGTCTGCCCTTGGTGCAATACGACCTCCGATGCCCCCGCGACCTGTCCCGCCTGTGGCGCCGCTGTCGACATCCGGGCGGTGGCCAGCAAAGCGGGCTGGCAGAAGATGCCGGGGGCGAAGGACATGGCCCGCATCCAGTGCGGAGCCTCGAGCTGCCAGATCGCGGGTACCTACGTGCCCATCGTCGATTTCAACCTGGCGCCGGGCGACTCCGTCTACTTCACCCACCACGTCATCCTGTTTGCCGATACCAAAGTGAAGATTGCGGCCATGTCCTTGAAGGGGGCGTGGAAACGGATGTTTGCCGGCCTGCCGCTGGTCATGACCCAGGCCGAGGGGCCCGGGCATATCGCTTTCTCGCACGACAAGCCGGGCGAGATCGTGACGGTTCCGCTCCATCCCGGGCTCAGCATCGACGTGCGGGAGCACGTGTTTTTGGCCGCTACGCATGCGGTCCAATACGATTGGTTCGACCCCAATATCTGGTATCGGATTGTGACGGGTCGCGACGACAACGGCAATCAGGAGACAGAGACCCGCTATCCGGTAGGCCTTCTCATGGATCGCTTCCATGCGCCCGAAGCGCCCGGCTTGCTCCTCCTGCAGGCGGGTGGCAACGTGCTCATGCGCATCCTGGGGCCCGGTGAGACCATGTTGATCAAGCCGACCTCGCTCCTCTTCAAGGACAGTACGGTCGGCGCCACATTACACTTCGAATATCCGGACGGAGGCTGGTACTCGTCGTACCTTTGGATTCGACTGACGGGCCCCGGCCGTGTTGCGGTGGAATCGGCCTTTGCCCACATGGAAGACCCCGGGTCGAATCTGTTGGACTGCTCCCCGGCCTCCCAGTCGCGCTGGTAGTTGATCAGAGTCATTTACCGGGCAGCCTGGATTCAGTTAGTGTGAAGACCTGGAGAGCGCTGCGGTCCGATTCTGTTCGGTCCTGCGGTGCCCTGGAAGAGACGTGGAAGTCCGGTGGTTGCAGCCCCAACGGCCGTTCTCGTGTCCTACCCGGGTGTCGCAGGGTTTGAATAGACCAAGACCGTAGCGCTCGCCAATTTTCGGGGATACCGCCGAGTAGGTCGGGGCTTGTGGCTGTGTGCTACACTGGAAGAGATGAACGCTCTCACGCCTGCCCACCTGCCCCCGACCTGCTCGGCGGTATCCCCTCCTGTCAGCCGTGCGCGCGGAGCCGCGGCCCCTCCGGTGGAGGATGCTCCCCCGCCGGTCTCCGACGGCGTCCAACTGTCTGGGCAGCAAGGGGCTGCCGCGTTACCGTCCCCGGACCCACCCCCCCCGACACCCATGCAACAGGCACAGGGCGTCGTGGCGCAAGCGCAGGCGGCCATCGCCCAGCTTGGGAATGGCAATGCCCCTTTGGGAGAGGCCCAGGCCCAGGCCATCCTGAGCGTCATTGATGGCGCCACCGGCCAGTTGAGTGGCATGCAGGGGGGGAGCGACCCCGCCCTGCAGCAATACCTCCAATCGACGCTGGCCGACCTGGCGACGGCCCGGCAGGACTACTCGGGCATGGTCCAGGACATCGGCACGGACGACGCCACCGACCAGCAGGTGGTTCAGCAAACGGACCTGCAGGTGTCGCAAGGCAACCAGCAGACCCTGCAGAACGAAGAAGGCGACGACGCCAAGGCGGTCATGAGCGCCACCGTGGGCACCGACGAGGACACGGGCGACGGCGACTCCTAGACCCGCTCCAAGGCGGGGGTGGGGTTGAGCACTTCGACCCCGAAGACCGCGCCGTCGCTCTCGCTTTTCTGCCAACGGACCAGGACCTGCAGTTCCAGCAACTGGTCGGGCAGCGGGAGGAGTACCGTCAGGGGAGTGCCCTCCGCCATTGGCACGTCGTGATGGATCTGCAGCCCCTTCGGGCTGATGTCGCTGGCGACGGCCGAGAAGCTGGTATCGCCCGACAAGACTTCGATCGGTAGAAAGTCTTCCCAGCGGGGCACGTTGCGGCGCATGGTCGACAACCATTGCTCCAGGGCCTCGGCGGTGCCCTCGGGCGGCGAGACGAAGTGCAGGGCAGCCAGCGTGTCTCCATCCGGCAAGGCTCGCTGCCAGGCTAGCCGGGCGGTCAGGGTGAGAGGGGTCGGCAGCTCCATGACGAGCGGAAACTCTCCGCTCGGCAGGGCCCCCGTCCAGCGGCAGCACATGCCGCCCCCCGACACGTTGAGAGGCAAGACCGTCACCTCTCCCCCGCCGGGCATGACGGCGGAGAGGGCTTCCACGCCTTGGACAGACCGTCTGGGTTGCTCACGTCGTTCTCTTTCCATGCCCGAGTGTTTCGCCACGAGCCCCGAGTTACCCTAGATAGGGGACGCCCGCCGACAGCGCCGCCTGCCAGCGATCCGAACCGTCCAGGGCCAAGGTCGGTGACGGCTCGGCTGGGAGAGGT
>DASYBA010000914.1:0-7149 GCA_036501005.1 Candidatus Xenobia bacterium
AGCCTCCTCGTAGTCGGGAGAGATGGTCTGCAGGCCGGCCAGATAGAGCAGCATGTAGTAGCCCAGTCCCTGCCACAGGGTGACGAACATGACCGACCACAGGGCGTATCGACTATCAGTCAGCCAGGGGACTGGGGCGGAGATGAGGTGGCACCAGCGCAGCAAGGTGTTCAACAACCCGTCGGGGCGGAAGACCCAGTCCCACGCGTAGCCCACCACCACAATCGACGTGACGACCGGAATATAGTAGGCCGCCCGAAACACCTTGATGCCGGGGAGCGGTTGGTTGACCAGCATGGCGATCAGGATGGAGAGAAGCTGAATGAAGGGGACCACGATGAGATACAGGGCCGAGTTCTTGATGGCGATGAAGAAGTACGGATCGTGCACGAGCTTCCAGAAGTTGGCCAGTCCCACGAAGACCGGGGCTGCAGGACTTCCGCTCGGCAGGGTCCGGACCATGTCGTAGCGTAGGAACGCCAGCACCACCCCGATCACAATCGGATAGAACGTAAAGACCGTCAGCACGATGATGGCCGGCGCCAGGAACAGCCACGGCGTCAAAGGATGGCGCGCATGTTTCATGGCTCGTTCGACGCCAGGATGACGTTCCACTGGGCCACCGCGTCGTCCAGCGCCTGCTGGGCACTCTTGCGGCCCAGCAGGGCAGCCTCCACCGTCTCGTGCACGATGCGGGACAGGTCCTGATCATGGGGGAGGCCCAGCGAGAGGTCCCGTGCCTTGGGTAGATCGGGCAAGGAGAGCCGGATGGCCTGATCTTCGAGGGTATCGCCCGCCCGAGAAAAATAAGGGTCCTTGGCCGCTTTGATCCGAGAGGGCAGTATGGGGGTCAGCTTGCAGAAGGCCAACTGGTTGTCGTCGTTGGTCAAGAACATGGCAAAATCGACTGCTTGTTGGCGATGCCGGCTGGCCGTGGGCACGACGAAATTCATGGTGGCAGCCGACACCAGGCCGGTCGGATACGGTGGCAGCCGAGCGACCTTGGTCACATCATAGACAGCCTTGGAATCGTTCTTGATGTGGACGAGAAAGTTCGGCCCCGCAAACAACATGCCGAGGTTTCCCGCGATGAATCGATCCAGGGCACCCTGGTAGCCCCGGGTCAAGGTATCCCTGGGCACCAGCCCCTGTTGGAAGAGGTTCACATACCAATTTAGCCGGGCGACAGCCGCCGGCGTATTGAACAGAGCATGCCGCCGGTCTGGCGAGACGATGGGAATGCCATAGAGCTGGAAATCGTCCAGCAGGTTGATGTTGGGGCAGAAGCCGTAGTAGGACGTCTTCTGCTGGATGATGCGGGCATCGGCCAGGGCCTCCTCCCACGTTCGGGGCGGACGTTGCGGATCCAGATCCGCTTGACGGAACAGGTCGGCGTTGTACATGGTGGCCTGTAGCGTGACGTACCAGGGCAGCGCATAGTTGGAACCCTGATAGCGAGCCGCATTCCATAGCCCGGAAAAAAAACCCGACTGGTAGTCGGCCGGCACGGCCTGATCCATGTCGACCAGGGCACCCTTCTCGGCCAACAGGTAGGCAAAATCTGTGTTGAGGTTGACGACGTCCGGCGAAAAGCCACCAGCAATGGACGCCTGCAGCTTGAGCACAATCGCCTCGAGGGGGTAATCCTGCCATACCAGCCGGATGTCGGGATGCGCCTGCTGATAGCTCGACACGAGCCCCTCGACGTAGTGGTTGTAAACTGGCTTGAGCCCCACGGTCCAGAACTCGACCGGGGTCCGCCCGTCGGAACTGTCCTGCCGCTGGCACCCCGTGACCAGGCTCAGCACCCCCGCCATGACCAGCCACCATCGCCTGCCCACGCCAGCCCATACGGGCCCGCATGGGCCTTTCCTTCAAGCCCGGCTCCCGAGGGAAGCCTGGCCTATCGTGCGGCCCCGCAGAAGGTTGGGTCCGTAGAGACGGCCATCCTGTTCTGTGAGGACGCCGGCTACGGCGCGCAAGGCGGCCTGGAAGACCCGCACAAGACTCAACTGCTGGGCTGAAGGCAGGGGGGGGAGGCGCCCCGTCCGTACCCATGCGGCCATGGACCGCATTCCCAACGACACCACCCCGAGGCTGCCCGCGTCCAGCTTGAGTTGCTGAGGGCGCGCTGCAGCCCGTCGTGGCTGCGTTTGAACAGCTCGGGATATCCTACCGGGTGGGCGGATCCGTGGCCAGCTCTGCTTTGGGCACGGCCCGCACGACCATGGACATCGACCTGGTCGCCAACCTCCAGGTAGTTCACGCTGAAAGCTGGCCGAAGCGCTCAAGAACGTCTACTACGCCGACGCCACCATGATGCGGGGCGCCATCGGCCACCACTCGTCTTTCAACCTCATCCACCTTAGCCGAAAAAAAAAATGAGCGTAGGTTTTAGCCTACGCTCGACGGGTGTTGATCGGAGTGCGCTTAGGGAATGCGACCCTTTGGGTAGCGCCAGGGCCGCGAGGCGCTTGAAGATTGATTCGATAGAAGCTTGTCGGCTCGTTCGCCGTGATTAGATTATAGGCTATCTCACTCGGCCTGGCAATGTCCGGGGTGTAACGGGGTTGTTGTAGTCTCGGGCCGGGATGTAAACACCGACAACCCGCCGATGCCGCACCGGAGCACGATTTCTTCCCCGCAGCCCCGAATGGGTATTAACACTATCGAAACAACCGCCGCCGCCCGCCACGATCGCTTTTGTAAACTTTGTAACAAAAATGCAAACATCGCCGACCCGAGGTCGTGGTACCCTGAGGCGGCCCCACCCAGAAGACAGGAAACTCCGCTCATGATTGCCGCCACCCTGCCCCGCTTCACCGACGCCACCGGCCAGCCCGCCTCGGTCAGCCCACGCCGTGCCGCCGTCGCCAGCCAGATCGACCGCAACCACGACGGCGTGCTCAGCGACGACGAGATTCGCCAGTACATGATCAAGCAGGACATCCTGCACACCCACGGCGCCGTCAACGAGGCCGCGGTGACGAAACAGTTCAAGGCCTACCTGGCAGACCAGCGGCGACCGGAGACCGACGGCTACCACACCTACCAGCAGATGGCCGACGAGCTGCAGTCGCTGGCCACCCAGAACCCTGACCTCTGCTCGCGGGTGTCGCTGGGCAAGACGCACGAGGGGCGGGACATCTGGGCCCTCCACGTCACCGGCCCGGGCGATGCCAGCAAGCGCCCCGGGGTGGTCTTCACGGGGGTCCACCACGCCCGCGAGTGGATGACCATCGAGTCACCCCTGCGCCTGGCCCACAACCTGCTGGACAACTACAAGACCGACGCCCACGTCCAGAAGGACGTCAACTCGTCCGACATCTGGATCGTCCCCTGCCTGAACGCGGACGGCTACGAATACACTCGCACCCAGGACGCCATGTGGCGCAAGAACCGCCAGCCGCTGGCGGGAGGCGAGACCGGCGTCGACATCAACCGCAACTATGACGACGGCGACCCGGCCCACGAGTGCCTCTACCGCCCGCCGTTCGACACGCCGGGCAGCACCGACGACGATTACGGCCAGACGTCGGATGATCCCAGCTCAGAAGTGTACCGGGGCCCCAAGGGCAAGTCCGAGCTGGAGACGCAGGCCGCTCTCAAGCTCGAGCTGGGGCAGCCCAACATCGTGGGCGTCATCGACCACCACAGCTATGGCAATGACATCCTGCGGCCATGGGGCCACACCAAAGACGAACCCGATCGGGTCAACGAGTACCTCGACTGCGGCAACAAGATGACGGCGGCCATGGACCAGCCGTACACGCTCGAGAAGAGCGACGACATGTACCCGACGACGGGAGATTCGACAGACTGCCTGCACGCCGCCGGCATCACTGCCTACACCATCGAGATGGGCGACAGCTTCCAGCCGGATGCCTCGGAGATTCCGTCCATGACGCAAAACGTCGTGAAGGCCGACATGGCGTTCCTCGACTGGATCATCCAGAACAAGACCGGGGTGACCCGCCAGCCTCTGGCCAGCATTCCGCCCTTCGACGCCAACAGCGGGTGAAGACCGCTCACGCCGCGTTCTGATCTTTTAACACCTGTGACACTATCTCAACAGACTTCCGCTTGACACTGTGGTACCATCACCCAGGTAGCAGAAAGCTCTGTGGAGGAACGCACCATGTGGAACGCGGCCAGTTTGAGCGCGACTCAATGCCAGCGTCTGTCGACCTTTTGCGCCGGCCTGGCGACCGAGGAAGGCAGCAACCAACGTTTATACCAACTGGTCCATGAGCCCGACCAGTTTGCCGGTTCCTGCCAGCAGCCGTCGTCTGAGTTTCACGCCATGACGGATTTCGTCCGGTCCAACGTGCTGGCAGACCTCCCAGAACCGACCATCATAGCCTCGCACATGCTAGCATTTCGGCCATCCGCCGTCCAAGTGCCCACCCAGTACGCCGACACCAAGTGCTATCGAAATGCCCTCACAGCCGCCAGCCGCATGTTCGGCACCCAGGCGGCCATGACGTCGGCGGCGCTCGCCAGTAACCCTCAGATGGCCGGGGCCCTGCAGCAATTGGCGGATGGTCAAGTCGACGGCATCTTGTCGTCCGATGCTGTCCGGCGCACCAACATCTTGTCAGGGTAGCGGCCTAGACCTCGTCATCCATCCAGTCGTCGCCGTGGTCGGTCTCGTGTCCGAACATCCACGTCGCCTGGCTGGTCTCCGCTGGCTCGTCGATCTCCGGGTCCGACTGATCCTCGGGCGGGTGCAACTCCATCATCGGGCCCTGAGCCGACCAGCTCATCTTCAGATATTTGCCTGCGAGCCACAGCCCAAACTGGTCTCGGTAGTGGGGGCTGGCCGGGTTGCCCGACTGCCCGGTGTGCTGCACATACCACGAGTCATCCTTGGGCGACATATCGATAATCTCGCGGTAGCTCGACCCGACATAGTGTCGAAACGGATAGGCGAAGAAGAACTGGCCCGCGTTCAGCGTGCCTATCGAACCGGGCATGGGGCAGGGCCCCAGGTTGAAGAAAGCCGCCGTGAAAGAGAACATGCCCATGGGGTGCTCGGCCACCGTCTTGTGCAGGTTGCCCCACGCCCATCGCATGCGGTCCGGGCCCAGCTCCCGCTCCAGCCAGCGCACCGAATTCTCCAGCGCCAGCGCGATGCAGCCGTTCTTGCCGGTGGGCCGGAACCACTCCGAGTCGGGTCGGGCCAGGATCTTCTCCAGCTTCAGCACGCTTTCGTTGAAGTGCTCCAGGTAGGCCAGGAGCGTCTCCTCGCCCAGCCGCTTGCCAAACACCTGCAGCAGCAGTTGATATTGCAGCACGTGAAAGGCGGAGGCGGCGCCGGAGTCGACGGTGCAGTTGCCATCCCAGGCGCGGAGCCAGGCCAGCAGTTCCTTCGCGGCCGGCGACAGTCGCGAGACCTCAGGAGATTCGGCAAACGGCTCCACCACGCCCTTGAGGAACTCCCGAGCCTGGACGGACACGACGTCTGACTGCATGGCCTGCATGGATGCCACGTCGTGCTTCTCGCGGGCTGTCAGCAACTCTCGAATGCGGGTAATTCGATAGTGAGGCTCCCACAGATGCCCCAGGAAGTAAGGGTAGGACTCGTCTGTGATCTGGTTGTTGGCGGTCGCCACGAACCCCTCCGGCGGATTGTCGGCACGGGGATTCTCCTCGAACGGCACGAATCCGACCCAGTCGTAGTCGTCGTTCCAGCCCGGCACCGGGCGCTGCCCGTTGCCCTGCTTGCGAATCGGAATGCGGGCGGCCAACCGGTAACCGATATTCCCTTCTGCGTCGGCAAACACGAAGTTCTGGCCTGGGCAGTGGAATTTCGACAGAGCCCGGGACAGCTCGTCCCGGTTGCGAGCCCGGTTGAGGGCGAGCACCCCCTCCATTTCGGTGGTGACCTCATGGGCTACCCACTTCAAAGCCAGAGCCTGGGTGGCGTCATGGCGGAAACCAGGCAGCACGTCAGACAATAGCGGCCCGTGCCGGGAGACTCGCAGCGTGCGGAACTCGCTGGGTGACTGGCGCACCTTGATCTCGAGCGGAATCGTCTCGAGGGGCACCCACTCACCGTTGACTTCCACCGTGTCGGGCTGAGCCGGGTCCAGCTTTTCGATATAGAAGTCGGCGTCGTGCAACATGGCGTTGGTGACGCCCCAGGAAATTGAGCGGTTCCGTCCGATCACGACGCCCGGCATGCCGGGCAGACTGACGCCCTGGACGTCGTACTCACCGCCTCGAAGGTGGCACAAGTACCAGATGCAGGGCGCCCGCATGCGCAGGTGCGGATCGTTGACGAGAAGGGGATGGCCGGACACCGTTCGAGAGCCGTGCAGGGCCCAACTGTCGCTGCCCAGGCCCGTGCCCCGATAGCCCAACGATTCTCGAGCCGCGGTATCGAAATTCAACAGGTCGGCCAGCCCCGACACGATCGTGGCCCGGTCGGAGGGATAGCTCTCCGGCAAGAGGTCCTCCGCGAGGTGGGGTGGCAGTTTGTCGGCAATGCCGTATTGAATAAGGATGGTCTTCCAGGAAAAATTGAGGTGGTAGGCCATGGCCTTCCCCATGGAGACGGCCACCACCGGAGTCCACGGCTCGGCTTCCAGGCCCAGCAGGCGGAACTCAACCGGAAGGCGGCGGTGCGGGCGATTCATCACCCAGGTGTTGACGCCCTCGCAATAGGCGTCGAGCATGCTACGGGTATGGTAGTCGACCGCTTTGACGGTGCGCTCGGACGACCAGATGATGCGGAGGCTGCGCAAGAACTGGTCGAGTTCAACGAGTCGAGTGTCGCGCAGACGAACCGACAGGTCCTTCCAGTTCACCGGCAGGTTGCCGAATGTCTCGGCCAGGCGGCCTTCCGACACGCGGCGCATGAACTCGAGCTGCCACATGCGTTCCATGGCGTGGACGTAGCCCTGGCCGAAGAAAAGGTCTTCCGCGCAGGTGGCGACGATGTGAGGAATGCGGGCATCGTCGAACGTGATCTTGACCGGGCCTCCCAGCCCCTCGATCTGGATCCGTCCGTCATAGCGGGGCAGGGACCGGCGCGAGGTATACTGGGCGAAACGCTCGAAAAAGGATTCCAGCACGCTGGAGGACTAGCGGGGCGGCGGCGGGGTGCCGGGGGGCGGAATAGACATGGGGCGCCCGGGCGGCGGC
>DASYBA010000915.1:0-2806 GCA_036501005.1 Candidatus Xenobia bacterium
AGGTCCGGTTGATGGTGTAGGCGGCCAGCAGACCGCCCGGACGCAGCACCCGGGCCATCTCCGACACCACCCGGGCGGGACTGTCGACGTGCTCCAGCACGTCCATGCAGCAGACGGCGTCGAACGTTTCGTCGGCGAACGAGATGGCCTCGCCGGTGCCCTGGGCGTATCGAACGGTGCCGGTGTCATCGTAGCGTCTGGCCACTTCCAGGCTGTGGGCCGACACGTCCAGGCCGGTCATGTCGAATCCCTCTCGAGCCAGCGGGTTGCATAGAAAGCCGGCCCCACAGCCGACGTCGAGGATCGCCCGGCAGCCCTCGCGCCGCAGGACCCCGGCCAGGTATTGGTTGCGAAAAGCGGCCTCGGCCCGCAATAAAGCGACGGGATCGTCCTGCGCCGTATACCAGCGCTCGCCCAGTTCCTCATAGTATCCGTTGTTTATCGGAGGCAGTCCCATGTGAAGGTTATACCCGATGGTCAGAATTGCCGGAGTGGGCACGGCCGTGCCGCCTTACCGCTACGAACAAGCCACGCTCACCGCGGCCGCCGAGCGGGTCTGGGCCGACCGGCATTTCAACGCCGAGCGCATCGGAGACCTGTTCCGGGCGGTGCGGGTGGGCGGCCGCAACCTCTCTCTGCCCCTGGATCGATATCTGCGCCTGTCCGGCTTCGGGGAGGCCAACCGGGTGTTCCACGAAGTGGGGGCTGACATCGGCGAATCCGCCTTGCGCCGAGCCCTCGACCACGCCGGACTGCAAGCCCAGGACGTCGACGCCTTCTACTTTGCCACCGTCACGGGGCTCTCCACGCCGTCCCTGGACGCCCGTCTCTGCAACCGCCTCGGGCTGCGGTCGGACGTCAAACGCGTGCCCATCTTCGGGCTGGGCTGCGCCGCGGGGGCGGCGGGCGTGGCGCGCCTGTACGACTATCTACGGGGCTGGCCGGCCCAGGTGGCCGTATTGCTGTGCGTGGAGCTGTGCTCATTGACCCTGCAGCAGGGTGACCTGTCCGTGGCCAACCTCATCGCCACTGGATTGTTCGGAGACGGCGCCGCCGCCGTCATCGCCACGGGCGATGGGCGGGCGGCTGGCGGCCCCGAAATTGTCGGCACCCGAAGCACGCTCTATCCCAACACTGAGCACGTCATGGGGTGGGACATCGGCGAGTGGGGCTTCAAAGTCGTGCTGTCGGCAGCTATCCCTGAGGTGGTGCGTACGCACGTCGCGCCCGACGTGGATCGTTTTTTGGCCGACCACCGCCTGCAGCGCTCCGACGTGCAGGCCTGGATCTGCCATCCCGGGGGTCCCAAGATCATCGCCGCCTTTCAAGAGGCTTTGGGCCTGCGAGACGAGGACCTGAGCGTCACCCGCCGGTCTCTGGAGGACGTCGGCAATCTGTCCAGCGCGTCCGTGCTCTTCGTGCTGGAGGAGACACTGCGCCAGGCTCGACTGGCGGCCGGGGCGTACGGGCTTCTCATGGCCATGGGCCCGGGCTTCCAGTCCGAGATGGTGCTGTTGCGGTGGTGAGCCAACGGGTCTTCTCGGCGCTTCTGGCCGCCACCGTGGCGGAACGCGCCGTCGAGCTCGCCGTCTCTCGTCGGCACGTGCGGGCGCTGCTGCGCCGAGGCGGCCGAGAGTTCGGCCAGGGGCACTATCCGGCCATGGTGGCCGTCCACGCGGCCCTGTTGGTGGGCAGCCTGGCCGAGACGTGGCTGAAGAGGCGCCGGCGCAACGAGGTCCGGAGCGCAGTGTGCCTGGGCCTGGTGGTGGCCGCACAGGCCCTGCGCTGGTCGTGCATCGCGGCCCTGGGCCCATGCTGGAGCACCCGAGTGGTGGTCGTCCCCGGCACGGCGCTGGTCCGGTCCGGGCCCTACGCCTGGCTCCGCCATCCGAACTACCTGGCCGTGGCGGTCGAAGGCCTGGCCCTGCCTATGACGTACGGCGCCTGGTGGACCGCGGTCGGCTTCACGGCTGCCAATGCGGCCCTCATGGCCGTCCGCATCCCGTGCGAGGAGGCCGCGCTTCGGTGGGCGACGACCTGATCGTCGTCGGGGGCGGACCGGCCGGGCTCGCCACCGCCCTGCACGCGGCCGAATATGGTCTCCGACCGCTCATCGTCGAGCCGAGAGTGGGGGTGATCGACAAGGCCTGCGGAGAGGGCATCATGCCCGCCGGGGTGGCTGAATTGCAGGCGCTGGACGCCTGTCCGACCGCCGCCTGGCCGCTCCGAGGGATTCGCTACCTGGGAGCCGGCCAACAGGCAGAGGCCTGTTTTGCCAACGGGCAGGGGCTCGGGATTCGACGCAGCGTCCTGCACGCCGAACTGCTGGGCCGGGCGCGGGCGTCAGGGCTGCCTCGAGTGGTCGGCAAGGTCCACCGGGTCTGCCCCGATGCCCTTGGGGTCACCGTGCATCTGGACAGCGGGGAGGTGCGACGATCCTCCTGGTTGGTGGCTGCAGACGGGCTACATTCCCGCCTTCGCCGCGATCTGGGCCTGGAGCTTGCTCCCCGGTGGCCCCGTCGGTACGGCATGCGACAGCACTTCTGCATCGCTCCCTGGAGCGAGTTCGTGGAAGTACACTGGTCGCCTCGGGCCGAGGCCTACGTCACGCCGGTCGGCCCGGATTGTGTCGGGGTCGCCATCCTGGGCCGCGGGCATCAGTCGTACCCGGCCTTGCTGGCGGAGTTCCCGGGGCTCGCCGCCCGCCTGGTTTCACCCTGCACGGCCGTGGCCGGGGGAGGGCCCTTCGAGCAACGGGTGCGGCGCCGGGTGGTCGGTCGGGTCCTGCTGGTGGGCGATGCGGCCG
>DASYBA010000916.1:0-5397 GCA_036501005.1 Candidatus Xenobia bacterium
TAGCCCCATGGCCAGGGTTCTCATTGTAGAAGACAGCCCCACTCAAGCCGACTATATCCAAAGCATCCTCGAGGAGCATGGGTTCCAGGTCAGTAGCGCGCTCTCCGGCCGGGCGGCCTTGGAACTGCTGCGTGATGCCGGCTTTGATCTCGTCATATCCGATATTCTCATGCCCGAGATGAGCGGCTTCGAGTTGTGCCGCGCGATCAAGCAGCACAGCCGCACACCCGTCATGCTGGTCACGTCCTTGTCGGATCCCATGGACATGGTCGCGGCCCTGGAGTGCGGTGCCGACAACTTCATCAGCAAACCGTACGATCCCGAATACCTGGTGCGGCGTGCCCAGTCGCTGGTGCATAGCCAGCAACCCGAGGTCCAATCATCGGCGCAGACGCTGGTCGAAATAACGTTTCAAGGCCGTCGCTTCGCCATCAACTGCGATCGTCAGCAGATCGTCAGCATGCTGGTTTCAAGCTTTGAAGACGTCGTATCGAAAAACCATGAACTGCTGCGTGCCCAGGCCGATCTAGAGGCGGTCAATCGCCTCATGGATAGCGATCTGCGCGACACCCGCACGCATCTCGAAGCCCTGTTTCGAGCCATTCCCGACGCGTTGATGATGGAAGACCTGGGACGGCGCATCGTGACGTGCAATCCGGCCGGTTGCCGCCTGTTTGGTTACCGAGAGGCCGAACTGGCCGGGCAAGACGTTTCCACCCTGCTGGGGGAGAGGCTGGGGAGCGGTCCGGAGGCGACCTATCGAAAACGGGACGGCACCACCTTCATCGGCGAATCCATCGTCAGGGAAGTGCCAGACCGCAGGGGAAAGGTCATCGGGTATGTCCACATCATCCGAGACGTGACCGCCCGGCGCCAGTTGGAAGAAGAGTTCCGGCAGGCGCAGAAGATGGAGGCCGTCGGCCGTCTGGCCGGCGGCGTAGCCCACGACTTCAACAACATGCTGACGGTGATCCTGGGCAGCGCCGATCTCATCCGGCGGGAGCTGCAGGGTCGGCCCGGAGAGTGGCTGGACGATCTGAAGACCATTGAAGAAGCCACCCAGGGGGCGGCGCGGCTATGTCGGCAACTGCTCACCTTGAGCCGGCGCCAGGCCACCCAGGAGGAACGCTACGACCTGGATGCCGTCGTGCAGGCCACCTCCAAGATGCTGCCCCCCCTCCTGGGCGAGAACGTCGTGCTCCGTCTCACCTCCTGTCCGGACGCCTGGGTGGTGGGCGACAAGAACCAGATGCAGCAAGTTCTCCTCAACCTGGTGGTCAACGCCAAGGAGGCCATGCCCAAGGGTGGCTTGCTGGCCATCTCTACCCAGGTGCACCGGGTCCGCCACGGCGATTCCCACTTCGATCTGGACGAGGGCGTGTACTGCGTTCTGTCGGTGAGCGACAATGGCTCTGGCATGGAGGCGACGGTGCGAGATCGCATTTTCGATCCGTTTTACACCACCAAGGCTTCGGGCACCGGCCTCGGTCTGTCAACCGTGTACGGTATCGTGCACCGCGCCCAAGGCCGCATCTGGGTCTATAGCGAATTGGGCAGCGGAACCACGTTCAAGATTTACCTCCCGTATCGGCCAGAGTCGCCGGCGCCCCTGTCGGAACGGCCGGCGGTGGACCCGGAGGAGGCTAAACGCGCTGTCCACGACGCCACCGTGCTGGTGGTAGAGGATGACGAGCGAGTGCGCCGAGTGGCCTTCCGGGCCTTGGAGAGGGACGGCTATCGGGTATTGTCGGCCGCCAGTGGCGACCAGGCCGTGCAGTGTTGCGCCGCCTTCGATGGCGTCGTGAACCTCCTCTTGACCGATATGGTCATGCCCCGCATGAGCGGGGTCGAGCTCTCTCGGCGGCTTCAAGGCCTCTATCCCGCTCTGAAGGTAGTCTTCACGTCGGGCTATAGCGAAGAGGTCATGCGGGCCGGAGACCTGGCGGACCAGCAGGCCTGGTTTCTCGAGAAGCCGTTCAGCTTGGAAGACTTGCGTCGCAAGGTGCAAGAGGTTTTGAGCGCGACGGCGCCATGACTCCGCCTCGGGAGACCGACGTCGATTCGGTGGAGGCCAGGTTCGAGCGTCTGAAGGATGAGTTTCTGTCCGCCGTGGGCCATGAGTTGCGCACCCCGCTCACGGCCGTCCAGGGCACCTTGAAGTTGCTCCAGGGCGGCGTCGTCGACCCCAGTTCCGACAAGGGCCGGCGCCTCATCTCGCTGGCCGTGGCGAACGGCGATCGACTGGAGAAGATGGTGCAAGGCCTCCTCGACGTCAATCGGCTGAAGTCTGGGCACTCGGTGCTGGTCAAGGAGCAGTGCGACCTGCAGACCCTGGTCCGGGCCGCCGCCGCCCGGGCTGAGTCAGAGACCCGCGGCCACACCATCCGCGTCGACCACGAGTCTGGTCTCCTGTGGGCCGATCCGCAGCGTCTGGGAGAGGTACTGGACAAGCTGCTGGGCAACGCCATCCGATACTCTCCTGACGGCTCCGAGGTCGTGCTCTCGGTGCGCCATCAGGGCAACAACGTGCTGTTCGCAGTACAAGATCATGGGGTGGGCTTGTCGCCCGACGATGCGGAGCGCATCTTCACCGACTTTGGACAGCTCGATCAATCCGATACCCGGCAGACCGGCGGCACCGGCCTGAGCCTGGCCATCTGCCGGCACATCGTTCGACAGCATGGCGGGCGCATCTGGGTGGAGAGCCAACCCGGCCAGGGCGCCTGCTTCTACCTGCTGCTGCCGGCCCCGCAGGAGCAAGTGCTGATCGACAATGCCAACTCGTTCCGGGCCTGGGTCGACCACGTGCGTGATGCGTTCTGGCTGGCCAGTCTGCAACACGGCAGGTTGATGTACATGAGCCGAGCGGTGCTGGACATCACCGGGCGACCGCCCGAGACGTTCTACGCCCCGGGAGCCTGGGCCGACATCGTCCATCCGGATGATGCGGCCCTCGCGGAGCCGCTCATGGAGGGTAGTCCGCGACCTCGATCCGAGTATCGGATCAAGCGGCCCGATGGCTCGGTGCGGTGGGTGCAGGATCGTCGCTACACGGTGCGAGACGAATTTGGTGCCCGAGAATCGGTGGTCGGCATCGTCGAAGACATCACCGAGCAGCGCCAGACCATGGAGGAACTGGAACTGGTCAACCAGGAGTTGGAGCGGCGGGTGTTCCAGCGGGGATCGGAGTTTGCCGCCATTTTCAAATGCAGCCCGGAGGCCGTGCTGTTCACGGACCCCGAGCGGTCCATCCGGATGGTCAATCCGGCCTTCACCCGGCTCCTGGGGTATCGGCCGGAGGCCATCATGGGCAAGACCTTCTCCATTTTGAACGGGGCCCGCACCACGCCGTGGAAGGAGCCCATCGGCTCGGCGGCGACCACCATGGAAGACAGTTATCCTCACCAGGACGGGAGCATGATCCCGGTCGAGGTGATGGTCAATCGGGTCTTTGGCCTGGACGCCAGCAACCTGGGCTATCTCGTCATCTTGCGCGATCTCCGCCTGCGCCATCGACTGGAAGGCCAGGTACGGCAGTCAGAGCGCATTGCTGCCATCGGGCTTTTGGCCGATGGGGTCGCCCACGACTTCAACAACCTCCTGACGGTGGTGGGGGGCAACACGGCCCTGCTGCAGGAGCTGGCCGGCGACCCTGGCGAGGTTCTCCTGCGGGAGATCGCCCACGCCGTGGAGCGTGGTACCGCCCTGACCGGGCAGTTGCTGAGCTTCAGCCAACCGGCCGGCGAGCCGGAGATCCTGGACGTCAATGCCGTCGTCGAGCAGAGCCGGCTCCTCCTCCGCTGCGTGGCCGGCGAGCACTTCGAGATCCAGGTGGAGCGGAGCAGTGCCCCCGCCTGGGTACGAACCGAGCTGTTCCAGTTACAGCAGATGCTGGTGCAACTCGTCGTGAATGCACGCGAGGTGATGCCGGCCGGCGGCAACGTATCGATTCGGATCACCCACACGGTGGTTCGGCAGGCGCTCGTGACCGATTCTGGCGAGCTCCCCCCAGGCAGCTACGTCCTGGTCAGTGTGAATGACAACGGCTCCGGCATGGAGGCAGAAGCCATCCATCGCATGTTCGAGCCGTTCTTCACCACTCGCAACGGCCGCCGGGCGTTGGGCTTAAGCACGGTCAACCGCATCGCCTTGGACCTGGGGGGCGGCGTGGCCGTCCAGTCCGAGCCCGGGCGCGGCACGACCTTCCACATCTACCTGCCCGGTCTGGATCGTCTCAGCCCCGCGTCCGCCGTCCAGGTCGGTGGAGAGCGTCGGCCGACCATCCTGGTGGTGGAGGATGACCCGGCCGTGCGCCGCCTGGTGTCGCGGGTGCTTTTGCGAGAGGGGTACCACACTGTCGAGGCCGTCGACGGCCAGGATGGCGTCGATACGCTGCGCGGCACCGCCATCGATCTCCTCATCACCGACATCGTCATGCCGAAGCTGAGCGGCGAGGACCTGGCCGCCCAACTGCGACGCTTGCAGCCTGAGGCCAGAATTCTCTTCATGTCGGGCCATCGAGAACCCGGCATGCAGGCCCTGGGGGCCCACTTCATCGCGAAGCCGTTGGTCATTCCCCAGTTTGTCGCCAAGGTGCGAGAGCTGATGGGCCCGGAGTGACGAGCTGTGCGTGAGCCCGGTACGCCTACCGCGTGCGGCGGCGGAGGATGGCGTTCACCCGCGCCAGCAGGCGTTCGGCCACGATAGGCTTGCCCACGTAGTCTTCCGCCCCGACCTGCAGGCCCATGGCTTCGTCCGAGACGTCGGTGCGGGCCGTCAGAAAGAGGACTGGGATGTTGCGGGTCATGCGGTTCCCCTGCAGGCGTCGGCACAAAGCCAGGCCGTCCATGCCCGGCATCTGGACGTCACTGAGGATGAGGTCGGGCTGGTGGAGCAAGGCCAGCTCGAGCCCCTGCTGGCCGTTCTCCGCCTCCAGCACGGAGTACAACTCGCGTTCGAGGATACGGCGGATGAGACGGCGCACCGGATCCTCGTCGTCTACCACCAGGATGCGCTCCTGGGAGGGAGGCGGCACCACCAGCGGCGGCGGGGGCGCGGCCACCATCTCCGGGAGCAGCTCGATCACGGCGTCAACCGCAACCAGCATCTCCTCGGCCGTGGCAAAACGGTCGGCGGGCATCATCTCGGTGGCCCGGTCCACCATCGAGGCCAGCAAAGGATGGGCGTCTGGCAGCGCCTCCCGCAAGGGAGCCACGGTCAGGTCGACCGGATACTGCCCGGTCATCAGGTGGTGCAAGGTGACCCCCAGAGAGTACAGATCGGAACGCGCATCCGCTCGGCCCTGCATCTGTTCGAGAGGGGCGTACCCGAGGGTACCCACCAGGGTCTGGTTGAGCACGGTGGAGCCCGCCACCGCACGCGCCAGACCGAAGTCCA
>DASYBA010000917.1:0-7644 GCA_036501005.1 Candidatus Xenobia bacterium
ACAATGTCGAGACGGAGGACCTCCACGGCCATGTGGATAGCGGTCTCTTCCCCGCTGTCTGACTCGAACGCATTGACGTCGGCCCCGTGGGCGATCAGGAGTCGAACGACCTCGATATGGCCTTTTCCCGCTGGCTCGAACAGGGGGGTCCACGACAAGAGATCGAAGCGGTTGAGTAGAAAGGCACCGTCGCCCTCCTCCAGCAGCGCCCGGCAGCGTTCCAGGTCTCCGTCCCCCGCCGCATTGTGTAGCGAATAGAACGCCAGGTCGTTGGGAAACTCGGCTTCTGTTCTAGCTCCGGCCCGCAACAACATGCGCGTGCGGGTAGCGTCGCCCGCCCAGGTCAGAGCCGTGCAACCGTCCTCGTTTCGCTTGTTGGGATCGGCACCCGCCTGAAGAAGCAGTTCGACGACCTGGAGATCACCGACCTGGATGGCCCCCGACAGCAGGGTCTGCCTATCGACGACCGCGTTGACGTCGGCCCCCTGCCGCAGCGCCTCGGCGACCACCTCAACGTCGGCATCACGGATGGCATCAGCCAGCATCTGGGTCCAGGTCATCACAGTGCTTCATTCCGGCGGTTGTCCACTGAACTCCTGGGGGCGTAACGCTTCTGTCGCGTAACATCCGTCCATGTTACGCGCCTGGAACGTTACATGTTAAAACGCCAGAGGTAGACATCGATATCGGCGGCCAATTCTCGATATCGCTAGCCCGCTCCCGATACGATCACCACGGCCACCCGAAACCCAGAAAGCTTACTGGCGCTGGGTGGTCTGGCCGTGGACGATGAAGTCGAACACGATGTCGGATACCTTCTGCGCCGCGCCGGGCGCCTTGTTCTCCTGCGGACTCAGCATGGCATGCGGCACGTGCTCATCCTGGTGGAACCGATACCAGCCACTCTGGTCGGCGCCGCCCGCCTTCTGCAGCAGTCTGGCGTCATTGTCGGACCCGCTCAGATAGTCGCCGTCCGAACTGAGGATCTGCACCGGCACGCTGATGTGTCGAATGTTCTGGCCCAGCTCCTGCATCACCAGGGCCTGCCCGAGGGTGCCCTCGGTATGGGGCATGGGATCGTTGGGTACGATCTTGTTGCCCTGGAACGGGACGTGATCGAGCACCTCGCCCAAGCCGCCGTGCGTCCACTTGTCCAGGTCGTCGAAGGCCGGAAAGATCACGCCGGTCGGGGCATTGCCCCCCAGGTAGGGCGACATGGCCGCCACGCCTTTGACTTGCGGGTATCGCTCCGCCGCGGCGAGCGCCACGTCGGCACCCCCGGATAGGCCCACGGTATAGACCGGGGCCCCCAGGCCAGCCGCATTCTGCACGGTCGTGTCGATGAACTTGACCCACTCGTCGCGATGGTTGGCGTCGGGAATGTCTTTGCCCGTGGGCATGCCGCTGGCTTGCGCCATGCCGTGGCCAGGCATGCGGGGCACGTACACGTTGTAGCCCGCGGCATGGAATCGCTGCGCCATTTCCTTGTACTGCCACGGCCCGGCGGTGAAGCCGTGGTACATCACGACGGTGCCCTTGGCCAGTCCCGGTGCCCGCTGGAAGAATGTCTCGGTGCCCGGCTGCAGGTGCAGGCCGTCAGCGTTGGGGGTCGTCTCCAAAGCGACGTCGGCGTGGACCTGCCCCTCGATGCGCCCGATGGCGTCCGACTGCTGGCGGGTCAGAAACTGCGGCGCAAAGCTGTTGCCCCCGGTCCCGACGCGCGGCGGTTGTGCGTTCATGGTCGTCAACTCCACGTGCTCCATCGGATGGGTATCGGGAGGCGTGGCCTGCATGCAGGCGCCTACGCCCGTCAAAGCGAGCATGCCGGCGCCGAGCCATTGTCGGATATGGCGGGCGTGCGCATCGACGCCCCCGGAAAGGAAAGCAGGACCCATAAGTGACTCCGTATCGCCGATCAGGTCGAGTGTCTATCTATCTGTATGGTAGCGGAGACGGCCCCAATTTTTGTTGCCACCCTGTTAACAGGCCAGGAACCTCCGGTACCTTCCAGAACCGGCCGGAGTGCGTGCGCCCATCCCGAACGCGGCCTTGCAGACGCGAATCGACGACGTCTCCGTCGACGAGCTGCGGGCGACGGTCGAGGCCCTGGCCGTGCCCCGCCACCACAGCGCCGATGTCAACCTCCGGATCGGCAACCATCTGGCTCAAACCCTGACAGATCTAGGCTACCACGTAGAGGTCCGGGGCCAGTATCGAACCGTTCTCGCCGTCACTGAAACGGCCCGCACCCAGCCAGCCGTTCTCGCCGGGGCACACTACGATAGCGTCCCCGGGACGCCCGGGGCCGACGACAACGCCAGCGGCGTCGCCGTCCTGCTGGCGTGTGCCCGGCGAGCGGATCGCCAGAAACCTTTAGCCTTCGCCGCCTTCAACGCCGAGGAAGACGGCGCCCTCGGCAGCCGCGAGTTCGTGTCAGACCGGACCGGCATTGCGGCCGCCCACATCCTGGAGATGGTGGGCTACACCAGCGACGTCCAGCGCTGCCCTCCGAACCTGCCCATCCGTCTCCCGGAGCGCGGCGACTTCCTCGGTCTGCTGGCCAACTGGCCCTCCCGCCATCTCCTCCCGGCCGTCTTACAGGCGGCCAGCACCTACATCCCTGACCTGCCGGTGGTGAGCCTGACCCTGCCCCCCCTCCTGGATGCCCTTCCGTTGATGCAGCGAAGCGACCATGACCCGTTCTGGAAGGCCGGCATTGCTGCCCTGCTGTGGACCGATACGGCAGAGTTCCGCAACCCCAACTACCACCAGCCCGGCGATACGCCCCACACGCTCGACTATCGCTTCATGCGACGGGTGGCCCAGGTGCTCTTGGCGGTGCTCAGCGCATAGCCTGGCCGTGCAGGATTGTGCTACACCTGGGTCATGGACCGAGCGCCGGTTGCGGTGAAATCCCACATCACCGGACCCAGCTCCTTGAATCGCTCGTCATGCGTGAACAGGATCACCTGGCGACGACTGCCGAGCTGTCTCAGATACTCGATCGCCAGCGGCAACTGCTGGGGGTCCAGCCTCAGGAAGGGGTCGTCAATCAGGAAGGGCAGTTGGATGCTGCCTGACAGCTCGTCTGCCATGGCGACCCTGAGCGCGAAGTAGAGCTGATCTCGTAGCCCGCCGAAGACGTGGTCGCCTCGCCGTTCGCCGTGCGGTGTCTTGAGCACGGGTTCGAGGGGTTTGCCCTCCACCGCCACCTCGGCCCATCGACCTCCGGTGAGGGACTTGAGCACGTCCTGAGTGCGCACTTGCAACCCGCCCCCCAGCAGATCGGTGGCGTGCTCGAGGTGGTGAGCGAGAATATCGAGACCCCGCTTGAGGCCGTCCCGCTCCTCGACCACGCGGGCTTCTCTCTGGCGGAGCTCTTCCAGCTCCCGGTCCAGCGCCGCGAGGTTGAGCAGGTCGCCCGCCCGCTCCTGGTTGTGCTGCCGAAGATGACCCCAGGTCTCGCTGGTTTTATCGGCCAGGGCAGCCCGCTGGGCCTCCACCTCGGCCAGGTGGCTCTCGATCGCAGGCCGCAGCGCGTCGGGTTTTTCACTAAAGGTCTCGTGCCACCGGGCCAGGCCGCCCTCTTGTTCCAGCAGGGTGCGAATGAGGCCCCGCACCTCCTGGGTGCGAGCGGCCAGTTGCTCTTTCGTGTCTGACAGGGCCGGCAGGGCCGCATGTTCGGCCAGGCGCTCCTGCAAGCCCGCCACGGTCTGTCGCAGCTCGGCGAGGGCCACGAAGCGGGCGCGCAAGGCGGGGACGTCCGCCGGGTCTCCGACCGGCGTCAACTTCTCTTCCAGCGACCGGATCGGTGCCCGCATGGATTCTGTCCAGGCGTCCAGATCGTCCGGCCGTCGCATCTGGTCAAGGGTCGCGGACAGCGAACGGATGCGGGCTTTCAGCTCCTGGGTCGCCTTGAACTCGAGGATGACCTCCTCGGCGCCTTCGCCGGCCTCCTCAAACCCGCCCAGAGATTGACGGAGGCTGTCGAGTGCGGCCTTCAGCTCGTCGAGCACGGGGCCCGACTCGGCCCCGGAGCGGTCGCCGATGCTGAGGCTGGACAACAGGCGGTTGCGTTCCTCCACGCTCTTTTGCAGCCGCTCTCTGAGATCCCGGTAGATGCCGTACAGGTCCTTCACCTTGGAGAGGTTCTCGCCGGGCAGCAGCCCCAGCTTGCCTCTCGCCTCGTCCAGTTCCGCCGCCACCACGGCGTGGTTGGCCTGCAGCTCCTCCCCTGCGGGCATCACCTCCAAGGTCTTCTTGAGACCCTCCAGCTTCACGGTGGCCGCCAGGTATTCGTCGTAGCGGCGCAACGTCGCATCGAGGTCGGCCAGCTCGGTGAAGCCGCCCAGCCCCGCCGCCATCTCATCCAACCGCTTCTGCAGGCGGTCCAGCACGGTGCTGCCATCCCGGGCGTCCACCTCCAACACCCGGCTCAGGCTGGTCTGGCGGGCCTGCAACCGATCGGCGGCTTTCTTCCAGTCGGCCAGCACGGGCTCGGGCGCGATGCCCGACTTGACCCCCAGCATGGTCAGGCCGCGCAGCTCGCGCTGTGCCGTGGCTGCTCGGCTTTCCGCCACATCGAGCGGGGTGCGGGTCGCCAGCGCCGCCTCAAGCTCTTGCAGGCGGGGCAGCAGTTCCAGGTAGGTGTTGATTTCGCCGACCAGCGCTTCGACGTCGGGGTGCGCCACCAGAACGCCCAGCTCGGCGCCCAGGGCCTCCAGTCGAGCGGTGACCTCGGCGATGCGACCCGTCTGCCCTTCCGGCGCCTTGACCACCGCCTCGTCAGCCTCCATCTGGCGTTGCAGGTGCTGGTAGTCGTGCCATTCCGACTCAAGCTGCTCCAGCGACTCGCCAGCGACCAGGCCGATGCGCTCCGCATCCTCGGCCATGCCCCTTCGGGTCTTCCGCTGGAGCTGGGTTACCTCGCCCTTGAGATCTCCTCGCTCGCCGGCCGGTTTGTCGTGGTGGGCCAGCACTTTCTCAGCGACCGCGGTGACTCCGGCCGGATCGCCGTTGAAGCGGGCCGCAAATTTGCGGACAGCCGCCTCGGCCTCGGCCAGGCGGGACTCCTCCTCAGCCATGGTGCCCAGGTGGCCCTTGGCTTCCTGGTAGGTCCGGAACCGTTCCTGGAGCGCCTGCGCGTCGGCCTCGGTGGCCAGGTGGAACTGCTCGGAGAGCGGACCCAGCCGATCCTGCAGGGAGGTCTCCTGCGCTTGCAGGGACGCCAGGCTGGCCGTGGCTGTCTGGCGTTCTTCTTGCACCCCGCTGCGCTCCTCTTGCAGCCGGCGGATCGCCTTGAGGTCTTTCTCGACGATGGAAAGGTCGCCCCCCGCCACCGCCCCCAGGGCCTGCTTCGCCTTCTTGACCTGACCCTCGACATCTGCCAACTGCAACTTGAGGGAGGTGACCCGTGACTCCTGCGAGTTCAAATCCTTGGCCGTGACGCCACGCCCCAGCAGGGCGCCGAGCTTGTTCCCTTTGCCTTTCTCGGACTTCAGTTCCTTATGGCGGGACTCCTCGGCCTTTACCTGGGCCGCCAGTTCCTTCTGTCGGGCCTGCTTCGCGGTGAGCGCCGACATCAGGCCCTGCAGGTCGTCGGTCTTGTCCTTGTAGGTCGCGTACTCCTCGAGCTTGGTCTCGATGGCCTCCAACCGCTTATTGTGACCGGCCACGGACTGCTGCGCATCGGCGATCTGGCGGGCCAGGGCAGGGAGATTTTCCCGATCGGCCTGCCACGTGGCCAGCCGATCGCCCAGGTCGGGCGGGGCCGCCGCGAAATCCTGGTACCGCGCCGCGAAATCCGCCTGCTCACCGTCCCGGGCCCGCAGACGGGCTTTGCGCCCGGCATACTCCCGCAGCGCCTGGAGAAAGCCGTCGTCGCCCTCCGCGGCAAGCGCTTGCAGGACCTTGTCGATCTGCTGTTCCTCGTGCTTGAGGCGATCCAGCGTGGCCTGGCTCTTCTCGACCATTTGCCGGTGCTGTTCCAGCCGTCGGCCCCAGTCCGCGTCTTGCCGAAAGCGGTCAAAACGGTTGATCACTACCGCTTCGGCGGCCTGCAGGCGCTGGCGGGCTTCCTCCAGGAGCGTGCTCTGCTCCTTCAACTCCTGCCGCAAGGCCACGTGCTCTCGCAGCTTGTCTGGGAAGTCGGGCTGGGCCTTGTCCTTGAGATGGGCGAATTCCAGGTCCACCCGGCGAAGCAGCTTCCTGCGCTCGTCATGCAAGCGCGACAGCTCGTCTCGCTCCGCCGTCAGGGCGGACTGCTGGCCCTCCAGGCGGGCCTTGTCGGCCAGGGCCTCGGCCCACGCTTCCGGCCGGTCGCCACGGCCGATGCGCTCGAGAGCTGCCTGGATGGCGTCGATCTCCTCCTGCGCCTGGTTCACCGGGCCCCGCCGGCCCTTCAACTCCTCCCAGACCCGGTGCCAGTTGCGCACCCGGCTGCGAAAGTCTCTGGCCAGCCCGGCGAACGCACCAAAGTCGTGCTGCAGATTGTGCTCGGTCTGGGCGATGTCGGCGCCTGCTGCCCGACAGCGGGCCATGTCCGCATCCAGGTCGGCCAGTTGCTGCCGCCAGTAGCGTTCCTGCATGTCGAGGTCCCGCAACTGGTATTCGTACATGTCGTCAAAGGGCTTGAACCGTGCAAAGTTCTGGTCGACGACGCCGTGCTGGGCGGCGAGCGAGGCGTCGACCGACTCCAGCGCGGCAGTGACTTTGTCCCATTCTGCCCGCCGGGTGGGGTAGAGCTCGAGCAGGCTGGGGAAGTTGTCGGGCAGGTCCTTGTACTCGCCAAAGGTGGTGTTGACATCGACGGTCAGCTTCTGCATCTCACCCTGCACCTGGACCCGCCGAGTGTTGATGGCGTCGACTTCAGCCTGCACGCCGGCCAGTTCCGACCGGTGGGCCTCGAGGGCGTCGACATCGGCCATGAACGTGACTTCCATGGCGACCAGCGGCGCGTGCTCGGTGGCGATCTTCTGGTTCGCATCGGCCAGCTCGGCCTGCAGGCCCTCCACTTTTTCCCGCGCCCCCTCGGCATCGGCGATGTGGCCCTCCAACGTGCGCAGCTCGGCCAGGTGGCCCTCTAACGTGCCGAGGGCGGTCTGGGTGCCGGTCTCGGTGGCGAACTCCTCGGTTTTGGCCTGCAGCTCTTCGTCCAGCGCCTCCGCCTCGGCCTCCAGGGTCATGGCCTGGCGCAGCGCCTCGTCGGCCCGCTGCCGTACCGAGGTTCGCTCGGCCAGTTCGCGCTGCACGGATGCCGCCGCATCGTCCAGGGAGGCTAGCTGGGGTTTGAGTGTGGTCACCACGCGCTGGTAGCCGGCGCGTTTGGCATGCGCCAGGGCGTGTTTCATCTTGTCGCCCAGGCGCGTGCCCATGTCGCCGTTGCGCACGAACGTCGTGCCGTAGGCGACCTCTTCATCGTGAAACCCGAGCAGTCGGCTCAGTTCGCTCTTGAACCCCTTCTCGTCTTCGCCAGCCGATACACAGGTGGGTTCAGTGCCGCTCAGATCCCAGATGACGGCCGTGCCCGCGTCGAAGTATCGAATGACTTCGATTTGGCGATGGTCGAGTTGGAAGTGGAGCTTGCCCACCGGGTGGGTGCCGTTGCGATAGTGTTCCACCTCTTCTTCGGCCAGCCCGAAGAGA
>DASYBA010000918.1:0-3801 GCA_036501005.1 Candidatus Xenobia bacterium
CCCCGTCGAGTTCGTACGAAGGGAGGCTGCAGCACGTAGTGCCATCGCGCCAGCTCTGGGCTCGAGGCCATCACGTTGGCGGGCACCGATGCCAGCAGGGCGCGGACGCCCTTGATGCGCTCGGTCTCCACTAGATCACGCACCTGACTGATGACCTCTTCCGGGCTTTCTCCTTTGTACTGAGGCAACACGGCAGCAACCTCCTTCCACATTCTACCACACGGCTCGCACGTGAGGATATTCGAGCAGCCTGGAGTCCCGGGTGACCAGCGATGCCGAGAACTGCAGCGCCGTCGCCACGATGATGCGATCGGCGGGATCGTGGTGCAGCTTGCCCGGCAAGAGCATGGCCCGACGGGCCACGTCGTTGTCGACCGGGATGAAGTGAAGGAAAGACAGGCGTTCGGTGGCCGAGAGCCAGGCCTCCAGCCCTTGTTTGAACTTGAGGCGTCCACGAGCCTCGAGCTGGCACGCCTCCCAGACGCTGATCGAGGAGACGCCCAGAGGCCCGGCCAGCCGCGCCTCGGTAATGGTGTCCAACGCCAGGGTCGAAAGGCGGGCGGGCTCTGTCAGATACCAGATCCACACATGCGTATCGAGCAGTATCAATGGAGTGCCTCCCAATCCTTCTCACCGACCGGGTCCGTCGGATGATGGTAGAACTCGACCGAGCCTTTCAACTGTTGCAAGATTCGCTCGGTCGGATCGGCAAACGGGACGATCTTCAGGACGGGGTGCCCGTGATCGGTGACGATCAGCTCCTGGCCCGTCCGCTCGACCTCTCGAAAGAACTCCAGGGCTTTGGGCTTGAACTCTGATTTGGAAACGCTTCTTGGGTGCATGCCACGCCTCTGACCCTTATCTGTGACCATGGTCAGTCTAGCAGCCGCGAGTCCAAGAAACTATGCGCGACCGCACACGGTCGGCCCAGCCCGAGGCATGCCGCGGCGGGCGAGGGCGCACCAGGTGCTGGAAGGCAGCGTCGGTGCGGGCCACCCGCAGGCGGGCGCCGAAGCGGGCCGCCCGGGACTGGCTGAAGCCCAGCACCTGCGAGACCGCTGCAGGCACCGACGGGAGCCATCCCAGATTGACGACGACTTCCCGATACCGTCCCAAAGCCACGTCCAGCAACCGCTGCAGGCCGTCAGCGTCAGCCCGGGTCAGCGTGATGGTCATGCGGAGCGTGGTGGCCTCGGTGAGAGCGAAGTTCATGGGGCAGTCCTCCTGTCTGACGACAGGGTACCGCGCCCCGCTCACCAACCGCTCACGAAACCAGCCCTCTCCCCGAGACGGGTTCAGCGTATCGATCGGCGGCGGCCGTTATCGGACGTGGACCAAGGAGGCCGTGGGCAGGCTAGGTCTTGGCTTCCGCCTTGGCCGGCACGTGGCCGTTGGTGTCGAAACTGGCTTCCGACAGGCGCCGAGACTTCTGCCACGCCGCGTAGACCGCCCGGGAGACCACCGTGCGCAGGCCGCCCTTCTCCAACTGGTAGATCGCTTCTGCCGAAGTTCCGCCCGGCGACGTCACCATGTTGCGCAGCTCGGCCGGGTGCTGCGTCGACTGGCGGGCAAATTCCACCGACCCCTGCATGGTCTGGAGCACCAGTTTCTGCGCCACTCGGCGGGAGAATCCCATATGCACGCCGGCATCGATGAGCGCTTCCATGAAGAGAAACACGTAGGCTGGACCGGTGCCGGACAGGGCAGTCGCCATGTCGATATACTCCTCGTGATCGACGAAGACGTCTTCGCCCAGGGCTGAGAATAGTGCCTGCGTGCGAGCCCGGTCGTCATCGGTGACGCTATCGGTCACTGTCCATACCGTCATGCCATGCCCGATGCGGGCCGGCGTGTTGGGCATGGCCCGCACGATGGCCTCGTGGCCCAGACCCATGGCGATGGCTCGAGCCGGTGCCCCGGCCACGATGCTGATGACGAGCTGGTGCGGCTTCACCTCGCCGTGCAGCTCCTGCAGGACCTCGTTGAGCACCTGCGGCTTCACCGACAGGATGATCATGGTGGCGTCCCGCACGGCTTCAGCGTTGTCCCGGGTCACGTGCACTCCGTAACGGTGCTTCAGTTCCTGCAGGCGGGTCTCGAACGGGTCGGAACACCAGATCTGCGATGGCTTGGTGAGTTCGCTTCGCACCATGCCCTGCAGGAAGGCCTCGGCCATGACGCCTGAGCCGAGGAATGCGATACGTGCTGATTCAAACATAGGCCCGCCAATTCGCAGGCCCCAGGAGGAAACCCTGCGAGAACGACGGAAAGCCCGCCGATGTCGGTTCGGCTCGCAGCTTTCGTGGCGCTCGTGACCGCCGCCTTGATGGCGGTGGGCGCGGTGTGGCTTTCCTCGTGGCCGGCCACCCTTCTCGCCCTGGTGCTGTTCTTCGGCCTGGCGGCCCACGCTCGCACCGGCTGGCAGGCCTTCTGGTACGGCTGGTGGGTCTGGCTGCCCTTTGCCTTTTTGACCTTCTACTGGCTCAACTACACCATGATCGTGTATGGGGGCCTGCCCTGGATCGGATCGATACTGATCTTTCTCTTGTATTGCCTCTGCTTTGGCCTGAAGCTGCCGCTCTTGTCCAGCTTGCTGTGGACGCTGAAGTCGCGAGCCCCTGACCGAGTGTTCTGGACGTGGCCCCTGGCCGTGGTGGCCATGGAACTCGCCCCCCTCTCCCTCTTTCCTTGGTGCTGGGCCGCCTGCCAGACGGGTAATCTGCCGTTTCTCCAGGCCGCCGACCTGGTCGGCGTGCGGGGCCTGGCCTGGCCGATGGCGGTCATCGCCCTCTGGTTCTACCGCATGTGGCTCCCTCCCCGACCGACGCGCTCCCAGACCGCCTTTGTCGCCCTCCTGGTGCTGTGCTGGTACGGCTACGGGTTCGTCAGGGCTCGGCAGGTGGAGGCCGCCGCCGCCGCCGCCCCCCACATCCGGGTCGCCGTCGTCCAGCCCGATACGCCCCTCATCTGGGACGAGAACGGCGGCGCCCAGTTCATGCAGGTGATGGAGACCTGCAAACGCCTGACCCAGGAGGCGGCGCGCCAAGGCCCTGTCGACCTGGTGGTGTGGCCGGAAGGGGGGGCACCGGTCTCATTCGATAGTCGGCGCAACCCCGCCGACGTCTATTTCAATCGTCTCATCACAGAACTGGCCCGCATGAACCATACCGAAATCCTCTTCAACGAGACCGAAGTCCAAGGCGATCAATCCTATAACGCCGCCACCCTCATCGACCGGTTGGGCCACAAGGTGGGCAGCTATGAGAAGATGCACCTGCTGGCCTTCGGCGAGTACATGCCCCTGGGCAACGTTTTTCCCGCCTTGCGCCGCTTCGGCATCTACGACCTGACGCCCGGCCAGGACGTCCGCGTCCTGCCTCTCGACCGGGGCGGCCGGGTGGCCCCCGAGATCTGCTACGAGATTCTCTTTCCTGATTTCACCCGCCGCTTCATGCAGCGAGGCGCCAACCTCATCGTGAACCTCACCGACGACGCCTGGTTCGGGCCCACCCCGGCATCGCTTGAGCATCTCGACCTCCTCTTGCCCCGCGCCATCGAGAACCGGGTGGCCCTGATTCGCTGCACCAACAGTGGCATCAGTACCGTGCTGGGGCCCACCGGCGTCGACCTGACCCCCCGATCGGCCCAGTTCGTATCGAACGTGCAGGTCGCCGATGTTCCGCTCCTGCACATGCCGACCTTCTACACCCGCTTCGGCGATGTCTTCTGCTGGGGCTGTATCGGCATGCTCGTCTTTCTCGTGTTGATGGAGCAAGAATTCAAAAAGGGCGAGAAGAGCGG
>DASYBA010000919.1:0-6818 GCA_036501005.1 Candidatus Xenobia bacterium
CCGCGACTCCAAGAAGATGCTGGTGGCGATCACCGACAGCGCCATGATGGCCAGGTACGTCGGATGGTGGAACAGCGTCAACGGCGCCCACCGCACGTAGTATGTCACCAGGGAGAACAGGCTGAAACCCGCAGCGAATACCCCCACTCGCAAGACCCGAGGCGCTCGGGTCGCGGTGAGCGCAAGAAAACAAGCGACATAGGGGAACGACCCGACAGGATCGATGCAATAGTGACAACCGGGATTGATGATGGCCATGGCCATGACCCCCAGGGCCCCCAGCATGATCCCTTTCACCCACGGACTGACCCGCCGGATGCTATAGAACAAGGCCAGCGTCCACCCCATGTGCAACGACGGGAAGCAGTTTCGCCACCACCCGTCCGGTTCGGCCCATGGCTTGAGATCGCCCGGGGCCGGCAGAGGTCCGTTGGGCCACTTGTCTCCCACCCACAGGTTGACCCCGACCATGGGCGTCACCAGATACGACAGATAGGCGCCCAGCCCCATGAGGATGAGCGTCAGCATGATGTTCGGATAGCAACGTTGCGGATAGCGAAGTCCGACCAGCACCACCGCCGCCATCACCAGCGACAGCTCCTGGTACAGGTAGTAGGTCGGAAAGTCCAGCCACCAGTGCGCCTTGATGATGCGGGTCAGAGCGGGGGCGGGTTCGAAGCCAAAGGTTCCGTCGATGGTATAGGCGTGGCCATCATACGTGTACTTCGTGTACTCCACCACGCGCTCGTGGAAATACTTGCTGACGCCGGGAAAGAAGAAGCCGACCCCGGCCAACGTCAGCAGGGCGGCACTCCAGCGTCGCTCGTCGCCGCGGGCCGTCACCAGCCGCCAGGCCAGGCCGACGAGCGCAAACACCCCCACTCCCCATCCGATACACTTGACGTGATGCTCCAGGTTCCAGTCTGTGGGCCTGTGTATCCAGAGCACGGTTTCTACGGCGACGGATGGTCCCAGCAGCAACCAACGTTCCAGACGGCGCGCCGGCAGCATGCAGTAGCACAGCACTGCCGCCAGATATCCTGAGTCGACGTTGACCTGATCGCCGAGCTTGGCCAGTTCGATACTGGGTATTCTGGCGTGGCGCCAGTCGACCAACCAGACGAAGAGGGAAAGTGCCAGGATGATGAGACCGGGCCAGCGGAGCGCACGAACGGCTTCCCGCTGCTCGGGGGTCAAGGTGAATTCAGTCGGCTGTGACGTCCTCGGCACCTCGATCTAATCGGCGCTCTCCTCCCACGGCGTAGAGCTGCCGCTCCAGCCACAGTTCGGGCAGCAGCCATTCTGTGACGGACAGGCCGGAGGCTTCCGCAGCCGCGGCCAGCTCGGTCGTGCCGGGCACAGCCCGCGACGTCGTGTGTTCGGCCAGGGCACTGGGGAAGATCAACATTTCGGCTCCCGCCAGGACGACCAGACGGAAAAAGCTACGCCGATTGAGACCCACGCCGTACACTTTGTGTCCCTTGGGCCCGCTTCCTGTCAATTTATCGAGAACATCGGGCCCATGCGGGCCGCCGTCTCCTGGGGCACGTCGTCGGCCAGCAGCACCGCGGCCACCTCGGCCGCCATGCCCGGGTGCCGAGCGAGGAGCAGCGCGGCCAACGCCCAGACCGCATCCGACGACTTCACCCACGACGGCACGAACTGCTCGAGGGCCGGGCGGTCGTCCACCTCGACAAACACGCCGCACACGGCCTGCTTCAAGTCATCCCAGTCTCCAGTACACGAGGCGGCGACCTTCATGGCGAAGTCTCGCCGTCCTGTGCCCAGCAGCCCCCGCACCAAGGCCTTCAGGATAGGCGCTGAGCGGTGCCGCTGGATGTAGCGCAGGGGCACGGTGTACTCGGGCTCGCCCGGAGGCTTGAGGCCGTCGATGAGGACCTGCAGCATGGCGGTATAGTGGGCTGCTCGTTCCATGAGCAGCACGGCCCTTTGCCAGCGGACCTCGCGCAGCACGGGATCGGTCCACGTCTGGAGCCCTTGGATGACGCCCTGGGCGTCGCCCTGGCGCGCGCAGACCTCGACCTCTCCGGCCGCCCGGTGCCCCATGCGCTCGGCCCACGCCAGCGCCTCTTCAAAACGCTGCGCCTGCACCGCCTCGTCGAAAAGCTTCTGCAGAGTGCGCAGCAAACCGGGACTGGGCTTGGCTTCTTCGGCCTCGCCGCCCAGCAGCTCCCGCACCTTGGCACGGTCGTCCGCCCGCACCGCGATCTCCAGACTGGCTTCGCGCCGCAGCGCGTCGGGTCCGATACGGCCGACGGTGGCCCAGGCGTCTTCCCAGCTTCCTCGCTTCGCTTGCTCCACCGCCACCAGTCGATAGACGTCGTGCAGTTCGGGCGGCATGAGGGCGGCCATCTCCAGCGCCATGGGGTAGTTTCCGATACGGCCGTAGCAGACCGCACACTCCGCCAGGCAGCGGCGCCCCTCGGCTTCGTCCGATCGCTCGGCGACCACCACCAGGGCTTCTTTCATGACCTGCTCGGCATCGCTTTCGAAGTTCTTGCCGTGGAGCATCAGCACGATCGACAAGAGCCCCTGGATCTTCTCGACCGCCAGGCGGAGGGTGGGCGTCTCCACGTCGTGCATGGCGCCGATCCAGCCGCGGTGAAAGTCTTCCAGGGCCGCATCTCGCAGGACCTCAATGCGCTGATCCGGCGCCAGGCGGCCGGCGGTACGAACGGCCGCGACCCGGTCCCCGGCCTTGCGAAAGGCGACCGCCAGAGCCCGTAGCGTGGCCTGGCGCTGCATGGGCGACGCGGCGCTGCCATCCCACAGCGAGCGCAGGAGCTCGTCCCACACCCCCCGTTCAATGGCCAGCTTCACGTCCATCTTCATGCTGGAGTCTTCTCCGATTGCTGCATGATCAACCCCCACGCAGCCATTACGGTGCCCACCAGCATCATCATGACCCCGATGGTGGACCGGCCGTGCATGGGGCTGGCGGTATCGCCCATCTGCTGGACCAGAGCCAGCGGACTGGCATCGTGAGGGATGGTGTACATGCCGATGGCCACCAGGAGAAATCCAACCGCGGCCAGTTTCAGCATTCCCGTGACGTGGCGTGGCCGGTCAAACTCGGTGCCGAGGTGGCTGTGCACGTAACCGTAAGAGGTGTAAATGGACATGCCCAGTACCAACCAGCCGGCAAACCGCCACCAGGAGGCCGGCGGGAGATACACCATCAAGCCCAAGCACGAAACGATACCCAAGGAGGGGAGGAGCCATGGCCCCCCCGGGACCCGGAACGGGCGCTTGCGGTCGGGCTCTTTGTAGCGCAGGATGATGATGCCGAGGCACACCAGCACGAACGCGAACAAGGTTCCGATATTGGTCAGGTCGACCATCTCGTCGATACTGGCGAAAGACGACACGAGGCCCACCACGACACCCGTCCAGATCGTCGTGATGTGGGGCGTCTTGAATTTGGGGTGCACCTTGGCGAAGACCGACGGCAAGAGGCCGTCGCGGGCCATGGAAAAAAAGATGCGGGGCTGGCCCAACTGGTACACGAGCAGCACCGCGGTATGCGCGATGACCGAGCCGCCCGCCACGATCTTGGCCGCGTAGGACAGATCAGGAGCCGCATTGTGAATCGCAATGATGAGGGGTTCGGCCTGTTCCGACGACAGCAGATGCTTGAGTTGCTCGAACGGGACGACCCCCGTGAAGACGGCCGCCACCACGACGTAGAGCACGGTGCAGACCACCAGCGAACCGATGATGCCGATGGGCAGGTCCGTCGCTGGGTTCTTGCACTCTTCCGCGACGGTAGAGACCGCGTCAAACCCGATATAGGCAAAGAAGACCACCGCGGCGGCTGCCAGCGTGCCGTTCCACCCGTTGGGTTGGAAGGGGTGCCAGTTGGTCGACATCTGCGCCATGGGTACGTGCTTGAGAACGATGATGACGAAGAAGAGCAAGACGACGATCTTGATCATCACCATGCCGGCGTTGAAGTTGGCCGACTCCTTGATGCCCCAGACCAGCACGACGGTGATGAGCATGACGATGCCAAAGGCCAGGACGTTGCAGCAGATGGGAATGCCGAAAAAATGCGGCACCGTATCGAAAAAGTGGGGAATGTTGGAGGCGGTCTCGTAGTCGGTCGAGATCCAGTCTGGAATGTTGACCCCGTACTCGTGCAGGAACGTCTTGAAGTAGTTGGCCCAACTGATGGCCACGGCCACGTTCCCCACCGCGTATTCAATGATGAGGTCCCAGCCGATGATCCACGCGACCAGCTCGCCCAGGGTCGCATACGAGTAGGTATAGGCCGACCCCGAGATGGGCACCATGGCGGCAAACTCGGCATAGCAGAGCGCCGTGAAGGCACAGACGACGGCCGTGATGACGAAGCTCAGGATGAGCGATGGACCGGCCCCGGGGCGACTGGCGTCGCCGGCCGCGGCCGTCCCGACGGTGGCGAAGATGCCGGCGCCGATGATGGCGCCGATGCCTAGCAAGGTCACGTGCATCGGTCCCAGCGACCGGTTCAGGCTGCAATGCGGATCCTCGGCGGCCGCCAAGATGTCGTCCAGTCTCTTTTTCAGGAAGATACCGCGCATGGGCTCCCTTTCAATCTTCGTCGAGGCGGGCTACTTTGGCGGCGGCCGCCCTGAGCCCTGTATAGCAGCGGTGCGAATGGACAGCGGGCGCGGGTGGTTCTCCCTCAAGACGAATGCCGGGGGTTACCCCAGCGAAGCGGCTGGGGGGAGGAGCCCTTCAAGGAAGGACTACACGTTCAGGCAAACAAACCTCCTGAACCAGTCTTATCCTTTCTACGGAGGAGCTCATGACGACGGCCGATACCCCTTTGGTGCTGGGCATCGATATCGGGGGAACCCAATGTGCGGTGGCCGTCGGCGATGGCCAGGAGCGCGTGCTGGCGCACACCCGTTGGCCCTCTGAGGTGGAGAAGGGGCCCCAGGCCATGATCCGCCGCATGACCGACGAGGCTCGCCGCCTGCTGGGTCGGATTCCGGGCCGCCTGGCGGGCATTGGCGTGGGCTGTGGAGGTCCCCTGGATCGGCTGTCGGGCATCGTGCTCAACCCGCCCAACCTGCCGGGCTGGGAGCGGGTCAATCTGACGGCCCGTCTGGCCGCCATCCTCAACGCCCCCGCGTGGTTGGACAACGACGCCAACGTGGGCGCGCTGGGCGAGTACCGCCACGGCGCCGGCCGCGGCGCCAGCAACATGATCTACGTGACGGTCAGCACCGGTATTGGCGCCGGCATTATCTTGAACGGGCAGACCTGGTATGGCGTGGCCGACTCGGCCGGGGAGATCGGCCATCAGACCGTCCTCCTCAGCGGGGCGAAGTGCACCTGCGGCAACACCGGGTGTCTGGAAACGGTGGCCTCCGGGACGGCCATCGGGCGGGAGGCTCGAGACGCCGTGACCAACGATCGAGGGGTCACCACCCGGCCGCTCCTGGCCGCCGTCAACGGCCAGGCCAGCACGCTGAACGCCCAGCACGTGGCCGACCTGGCCCGCACCGGCGACCCTCTGGCCCGCCGCATCTGGCTCCATGCGGTGTCCTACCTGGCCATTGGCATCGGCAACCTCATCACCACGCTAGCCCCCAGCCGCGTCATCATTGGCGGTGGTGTGGCCGCCGCCGGCGACGTGCTGTTCGAACCCCTGCGGGAGGCCCTTCGAGAGCGGGTGCGCCTGGTGCCCATGGACCAGGTCGAGGTGGTTCCAGCCGCCCTCGGCACCGACAGCGTATTACGCGGTGCCATCTCGCTGGCACTGCAATGTGTGGCGGAGAAGCGTCCCATTGCGCCTCGTCCCAAGACTGGGCGTCGCGCCAGCACGGGCACGCTGAGAACCTGATGGAGGGTTTCGTCACCGGCGTCTTCGAGGCCAGCGCGGCCGTGAAGGCTCAGGCGGGGACGGCTCTGGCGCCTGCCATCGTGCGGGCCGCCGAGCTGATTGCCGCGTCTTATCGAAAGGGCGGCATTCTCTACACCTGCGGCAACGGCGGCAGCGCGGCCGACGCGCAGCACCTGGCGGGTGAGATGGTGGGGCGCTACAAGCGCGATCGACCGCCTCTGGCGGCCGTCAGCCTTAGCACCGATCCGTCGACCATCACGTGTATCGCCAACGACTATGGTTATGACGAGATCTTTTCTCGACAGGTGGCCGCCCTGGCGACGGCCCGCGACGTGGTCCTGGGCATCAGCACCAGTGGGCAGTCGAAGAACGTGCTCCTGGCCATGCAGGCGGCCCGGGCACGTGGGGCAGGGACGGTCGGGCTGACCGGCGGCACCGGGGGCGAGCTGGCCAGGTCGGTCGACGTCGCCATCATCGTTCCCCACACGTACACCCCTCGCATCCAGGAGTGTCACCTGACCACCCTGCACGTGCTCAGCGAGCTGATCGAGTATCTCGTGCTGGGACTGCCGCTGCCTACGGGACCTGGTTGAGTAACTGCAGGCTGAGGCTTTCTACTTGCTTTAGCTTCCCTTACGCTTCAGCCGGGGGTCGCTTCGCTCCTCGAGCTACGCTCGCCAGCGAAGCGATTGGGGGGCGGAGCCGAATGGAAGGAGAAGTGCGTCGCCCCCAGCGTCTGTCGGACGACGCGGTGGTAGTCGTGGGCGCGAAAGACGTTCCGACACCGATCCGACATGGGAAAAAACTGCGGCTGGCCGTGCCACACGAAGACCTGGCCCGCCTGTTGGACCCGGCCTTCGTCGACCGCCCAAGACGCGTCGGCCAGCGAGTGCCCCCAGCTATCCCGTTCGAGGGCCAGCGTCGTGCCCTCCGCCACGGGGTCGACAAAATGAAAGCGTTCATT
>DASYBA010000920.1:0-3837 GCA_036501005.1 Candidatus Xenobia bacterium
ATGATGGACAGGACGCGGCGATCCAGCAAGAAGCGCAGTTGCTCCCGCATCGACGGGGGGACGGGCACGGGACGGTCCGGCAGCCCCAGCGCGATGCCGAGCAAGGTGATGGTCCCGAGGAGCAGGACTAAACCGATGGTCGCTTGCCACCCCAGCCGGCTGGCCAGCCACAGTCCGGCCGGAACGCCGATGACGGCCCCCGCGCTGTTGGCGCCCCAGATGAGGCCCAACGCCCTTCCGACGGCATCGGGGTCGACGAGCTCGACAGCCGACGCCACGGCGATCGGCAAGTACATGCCGGCGCCGATGCCGGCAATCGCCCGGCTAGCGAGGTAGGCGGCCAGGTTCGGGGACATCAGCGTCAGCACGTTGCCGGCGGCAAAGATCGCCAAGGCCAGGACGAGGACCTGCCGAGCGGGCCTCCGCCCCAGCAGGACGGCGAACAACGGAGCGCAGACCAGATAGGTGAAACTGAACGCGGTGATGCCCTGCGCGGCGCCCACCATGGACGTCCCCAGCGACGCGCTGAGGCCTGGCAGCAGGCCGGCCACGACGTAGTCGTCGCATCCCATGGTGAACATGCCGGCCCCCAGGAAGAAGAGAGAATACCGCCGAGCAGGTCGGGCCTTCATCGGAGCATCGGGTCGGTCGCTTCCCGCAGGCGGGCCCGAAGATCCATTCGATAGGCATCGGGATGGGCCTCGGAGGGTTTATCCTCGTTGAAGAAGGTGCCCGTCATCGATGTCTCGAGCACCCGCAAGGTATTGTCACCGCCGTGTTGCACCGTGTTCTGGGGCGTTCCGCCGCCGCCGCGAACCATGTTGGTGTCCATGTACGTGGCGGGGTGAATGACGTTGACCCGCAGGTCGGGCCGCTCTGCCGCCATGTCGAACGTCGCCATGGCCAGGGCCAGCTTGGCCCGTCGGTAGGCGATGAGGCCATCGTAGGCCTTTTCCATCTGCAGATCGTCGAAGTCGATGGGCGCCTGCCCCAGCGATCCGACGTTCAATACCGTTGTGGTGACCTTTACTAGACGTGACAGTAGCACGGGCGCCAGGTACATGACCGCCAACCGAAGCTCGTGGCCATCGGCCGATAGTTCCCGAGCCTTGCCGTATCCGATACCGGCATTGTTGATCAGGGCGTCGACGGCCGAGATCTCCGCCGCCAGGCGTCGCACCTGGCCCAGGCTGCTCAGGTCCGCGACGTACGGCCGGGCCCCGATTTGGCCGGCGAGCTGCTGGGTCCGTTCTCGATCGCGGCCGTGCACCAGTACGTCATGCTCGGGCGCCAGCCGCTCGGCCAGGTAGCGGCCGTGGCCCGACGTGGCGCCCGTGATCAAGATCTTCATGGTTTGAACCAGAGATGGATGTGCCCCGTGCCGATGCCGCTTTCGTATTCGCTAAAGCGCTGGCCGCGGAGCGTGCAGCTTGCGCCGCCCAACGCGCCGGCCAGCATCAGGTAGTGGCCGAAACCGGCTTCGGGGTTGAACTTCTGAAAGTCGGGCATGGCCTGGATGACGCGGTCATGCCGGCCGGCCTCCAACCATTCGATACGCTGCCGATCGGCCGCCCGGGCCTCTGGACTGACGATGTTCTGAGGGTCGCCGCCCATGTGGGTCCGCAGCTCGCCCAGGGGGAGGAAAGTGTGGGACAGCCCCCCAGACGCCAGGAGCATGACCCGGCGTCCGGTCTGTTCGATAGCCCGGGCGATGGCGCCCCCGAAGGCCAGGAAATCCTCTCCCGTCGCCGTCTGGCAGACGGAAGCGGAAACCCAGGCCTGGCCAGGCTTGGCCAGGTACGACTGGAGGTTCAGGGTGGCGTATTGGATAGGCAGGTGGGGATCGTCTACTGCCACGGCCCACTCGGCCTGATTGCAGATGGCCCTCGCCAACGCCGCATCGCCTTTCAGGTCGTAGGGGATCTGCCGGAACGCGGTGGGCATCTCGCTCGAGGTAAAGATCCCCTTGCGGAGGTCGTGGGCGGTGACCACGAACTCCGTCGTGGTCGCCCAGTGCGTGTCGAAGACGAGGACCGTGTCGTGGTCCACCACGTCGAACACCTCGCGCTTGAGGCGCACCAGACCGGTCGCCAGCGTGAAATCACGGCCGCCATTCGCTTCCATGCGCATGGCCTCCGGGAACATGATGACCGGCGCGTGTGACAGTAGGCCTGCCCCGACAATCACGGCAGGAGCAGGAGCTTGCCGATGGTCTTGCGACTGGCAAGAGCCTGGTGGGCCTTCGGCGCATCGGCCAGCGGGTACGTGCTATCGATGGTGATGGTTTGCGTCCCGTCCAAGACGCCTTTGAACACCTCCCCGGCCCGCCATTCGAATTCTTCCCGGGTCGCCCGGAAGTGCTCCATGTAGGGCCGGGTCAGCGTCAGCGATCCCCCCCAGGCCAGCTTCATGGGATCGAACGGAGGCACGGGACCGCTACAGCCCCCATACAAGACCAGGGTGCCGCGCGTGCGGAGGCTGGCCAGGCTGCCGTCGAACGTCGTGGCGCCGACGCCGTCATAGACCGCGTGCACGCCTTCGCCCCCGGTGAGGCGGCGAACCTCGGCCGCCACGTCCTTGATTCGATCGTAGCGAATAATCTCGTCGGCCCCCTGGGCCCGGGCGCGCTGCTCCTTGATATCGGACGACACCGTGCCAATGACCCGGGCCCCCCGCGCCTTGATGGTCTGCACCAGGAGAAGCCCCACACCGCCCGCGGCGGCATGGACCAGCAACGTATCGCCCCGCTGCACCTGGTAGGAGTCGTGGATCAAATAGTGCGCGGTCATGCCCAGCACGAGCGCCCCGGCGGCGGTCTGCATGTCCATGCCGTCCGGCACGCGGATCGCCCGATACGCGGGCACCAGCACGCGCGTCGCATAACTGCCCAACACCGTCGTCCAGGCGACTCGATCGCCGGGCTTGAAGTCCAGGGCGTTCGACCCGACCGCGACCACCCGTCCCGAACCTTCCTCGCCTGGAATGCGCGGTTCAGGCTGGGGATAGCGCCCCTCCCGCCGATAGATGTCGATCCAGTTGACGCTGATCGCATCCGTATCGACCAGGATCTGGCCCTCGCCGGGCACGGGGTCGGGCTTCTCCTCGAGGTGCATGACCTCGGGCCCGCCCGGCTCGCGGACGACTATCGCATGCATGCTTCCACCTCAATCTGGACCTGGTAGCGGGCGATCCACTCGTCCAACCGCACCGTGGATTCCACCAGGATGCGCTCGAATTCCGACAGCGGCTGGTGCTGGGCCTTGGCGACCAGGCGCTCGACGCCTTCGGGCAAGAGAAACTCGTGGATGGGAGAGGCGGGATCCTTGGCCTTCGCCTCCAGCTTGCCCACCATCGCCCGGTCGTACCCCGAATCCTGGACGGTCGGATAGGCCGCCTTCTTGCGGTTGATGACGGACGCGGGGAGCACGTCCTTGACGGCCTCACGCAGGAGGCCCTTCTCCAGTTCGAACGACTGCTTCATGGCCCAGGGGATGTTGAAGACGTATTCGACCAGCCGGTGATCGCAGAACGGCACGCGGCCTTCGAGTCCGACCGCCATGCTGGCCCGGTCCTTCTTCTCCAGCAGGATGGGCAGCCAACGGGTCAGCGTCAGGTAGGCGATCTCGCGCAGGCGGGCTTCTCGGTCGCTCTCGCCCGGCAGGCGAGGGCACTCCGCCAGCGCGGCGCGATAGAGCTCGGCCTGGTATTCCGGCAACTTCAGCTTTTCCATGAAGGATGGCTTGAACAGGGAGCGGGGGTCGAGGCCTCGATGTGCTGCCAGTTCGAGCCAGGGGAACGTCTCCGACCGCATGGCCTTCTCGTCGGAGAACCACAGGT
>DASYBA010000921.1:0-18453 GCA_036501005.1 Candidatus Xenobia bacterium
TCTGGGTTTCATCTTCCAGGTTCCAGACGTGTCCGCAGCCCTTGGTCTTGGAGGCAGGCGACTTGCGGGGCTTCGTGCACCGACCCCGGATGACGTGCCGCCAACCCAAAGTGGGACTGTAGGAGTCAAACTCCTCCCGCAGGGCCTGGCTTCCGCAAAGTGGACATTGCATTGGTGGGTTGACCTTCCATACGTTGGTGACGCGATCCGCTGTCACTCAGGCGCGCCCACCATGGAGAACCATGGCGGTAGCCGTTTCGTTACCCTGCGCCTGCCAGAACTTTTCGGGCTCATCCACGGTTAAGCCTCTTCGACCGAGTCGGGCAGGATCCGACGAAGTGCGGCGCCAATGCTAGGCGACCGGCCAGCGCCGGCTGCCAGGCCCTGTCTGCAGCACAGCCCGGTCACCAGGAGGGTTAAACAACCAGATGAGCACGATTCCACACGTCAGCACCACCGACTTCGATACCCAGGTGAAGGCATCACCCATTCCGGTGCTGGTCGACTTCTATGCACAGTGGTGCGGTCCATGCAAGATGATGTCGCCCGTCATCGAGAAGATTGCCGACCAGTTCGGCACCAAGCTCAAGGTCGTCAAGATCGACACCGACGAGTCACCGGAAGTCGCGACTCAGTACCAGATCCTGGGGGTTCCCACCCTCATCATCTTCAAGGGCGGAGAGCCCGTCGGAAAGCAAGTCGGATACATGAGCGAACGGGACATGCAGAGCTTTGTCACCAAGTACTTGAGCTGATTCAGGTCCCCTATCGGAAGCAGACCCGACCTTCACGGTCGGGTTTTGTATTTTTCGGGTGTACACCTCTGTTCACCCCTGCCAGAATCGGCAAAACCAGCGATACATCCTTTAACCATACCGATGCAGGCGATTTTCGCCGAGGCCTTGACACGGAAACACCTGTTCACTATACTGGGAACATCAGGAAAACCTTTCAATGTTCCCACTCCACCCAAGGCGGAAGGTACGAAATATCATGGCCCGAGATCTGACCGATCGGCAACGAGAGATTCTGGACTACCTGTGCGAGATGGACCAGGAACGCGGCTACCCGCCCTCTGTCCGAGAGATCTGCACCCGCTTCGACATCGCCTCTCCAAACGGCGTCCAGCGGCACCTCGTGGCGCTGGAGCGCAAGGGGTTCATCGTGCGAGATTCGATGGCCCGAGGCATCCGCTTGCACCCCACCATGCGTAACGCCAAGGGTGCGACCGAGGGGGTGCGAGCGCTTCCGTTGCTCGGCAATGTGGCGGCGGGTCCACCACGCGAAGCCTTGCAGGACGTGGAAGCCAGTATTCCGATACCCGAAGAATGGATCAACGGGGTGCCCGATGCGTTCATCCTGCGCGTCGCGGGTGAGAGCATGGCGCCGGCGATTCAAGCTGGCGACATGGTCGTGGTGCGGCCTCAGGCTCGAGCCGAGAATGGCGACCTGGTGGTGGCCTGCATCGAAGGCGAGGCGACCGTCAAGCGCTTCCACCGGGACCATGGGCGAGTGGTACTGATCGCCGACAATCCAGACTACGACGACATTCCCGTCACCGATGACTTCCTCATCAATGGCAAAGTCATTGGTTTGCTCCGTCGCTATTGACCATTCCTCGCTGACCGACGTCTGAAAGGAGCCCGACATGCAGGCTTTGCTGGCATTGGAAGTGCCGGTCTATCGAAACGCGCCTCGCCGCCCGTTGGGTGTAGTACCCCGACGCGATCGGGCTGAGGCGGAGACTTCTCACGGTGCCTGGGTTTTGGAGGTGTGCGAACTGTTCCCAGGCGCCACGATCATGGAACGGAGCCCATCGCCTTCCGAAGGCCCGTTCGACTGACCTCTGACGGCCCCGGCCGTCGCTAATCGCCACACGACAACCCGTCCTATCGACTGGTCTGATGACCGCGCGCACTTGAAAGGAGCCCCAGCCATGCTGACTGTTTCTGCCTCTGATCTGCAACCCAGGCCCACCACCCATCCGTGGTCTTCCGTCATCTACTCTCCGCGGGGAAGCGAATTGAAGGTGGATCCACTGATGCTGGCGCCGGGTACGGCCACCGAGGTCATCAAACTGGGCATGGCGCTGGCAGCCTTTCTGGCGGGCGTCCTGACCATGGGAACCCTCTTTTAGCCCTGTTGTAGACGTGGGTGCCCGCCGTCGGAGAGCATGGCACAGCGGGTCGTGTCCAGACTTTCCGGGCAAGGCGGCGGGCACCCTTTTTCTTGAATGTAGGAGGAAATACGCCATGCGAACCAACTTGCGATGGACACACGGTGCCTATGTTGAAACCCTGCGGCGTGCCCTGGGTGACGCTCTGCGAAGCATGTCGGAAGAGCGCCGCCGGCAGACGGCGGGAGAGGTCCCTCTCACCATCCGCATCAAGGTCGAGGGGGCTCGCCAATCGTTTGGTCAAGCCGGGCGAGGCTAGATCCGGGTCGCCGCGTGAATTTGATTCCATCCTGAAACCCGGTTGAAATCAAAAAGATATCCGCTGGTGCTTCAATGAGCATGTGATCTACTTGCTCGGGACCTTCTGGTTGTCTTTCGCGGTGACCTGGCTGGCCACGCCTGTGGCGAGTCGTCTCGCTCGTCGGTGGGGGGCCGTCGCGGTTCCCCGAGATCGGGATATGCACGTCGAGCCCACCCCCCGCTGGGGTGGAGCGGCGATCGCCCTCGGCACCATCGTGGGAACCGCCGTCATGATCTCGGTCGGGGCCGCGGTCCAGCCGGGTCTTTACGGCTGGACGCCGCCGGTGGTGGGCACCATAGTGGGCTCCGTGCTCATCATGTTGATGGGCATGGCCGACGACCGCTACGATCTCAGGGCCATCTTCCAAATCGGGCTGTTGCTGGTGGCGGGGTTGGTGCTGATCGGGTTTGGCGTGCGCGTCGAAGGGTTCACCAATCCGCTGGTCGGCCTGCACCACGTCTACAACCCGGCCGCGTGGGTGGCGCTCTCCATGCCGCTGGGCGGGCTCTTGACCGTGATGTGGGTGGGCGCGGCGGCCAAGACGTTCGATGCCATGGACGGGCTGGACGGGTTGGCGGCGGGCATCGCCTGCATCGCCGGCCTCACGTTGGCGTGCATCGCTTTCTGTTCCAACCTCAAGGAGGGACACGAGCTGGCCCTCATGGCGATGGCGGGCGTGGGAGCCTGCGCGGGGTTTCTGCCCTACAACGTGACGCCAGCCCGTATCTTCATGTCCAGCTCCGGCGGCTACTTCCTGGGGTTCTGGATGGCCACGCTGTCCATCCTCGGATGCTTCAAGATCGTGGCGGCGACGTCAGTGCTGGTGTCGGTGCTCATCCTGGGGGTGCCGCTGACCGACTACTGTTTCGTGCTGCTGCGACGCTTCTTGCAAGGGGCCCCGCTGATGGGGGCCGACCGCCGACATCTCCACCACCGGCTGCTGGATCGAGGGCTGTCGCGGCAGCAGGCCGTGCTGGTCATCTACGGCTGGACCGCCGCACTCTGCAGCCTGGCCCTGGTCCTCATGCGCCTGGGTCAGGTACAACCCTGAGTTACCAGTGGATCTGCATCCAGGTCTTGCCGACCTTGAACATCTGGCCGCTCTTCAATACCGTACGGCCCTTCAGGCGGGCGTCGTTGACGAACGTGCCGTTGGTCGAGTCCAGGTCTTCTAGAAAGCACTCCGGCTCGACCACCATGATGCGAGCGTGACGGCGAGAGATGAACTTGTCGACCTGGATGGGCACCTCCAGGGCACTGTCCCGACCGATCTCCACCGAGCTTTGGAAGGTGAACACTTCTCCGTCCATGGGACCGCTCAGTATTTCCATGGTCACCTTCACGACTAACCTCCCACTGTCTGACCCTGCCAGCCCTGTCCGTTACCATCCCTCGGCTTGAAGCGGAACACCAGTTGTCTCTCCTCGGCGTCGGCGCAGACCACGTCGCCCGGCTTGGCCTTGTTCTGTAGAATCCACTTGGCCAGCGGCTTGCTCAGCATGCTCTCCACCGCCCGACGCAAGGGCCGCGCCCCCAGTTGCGGGTTGAAGCCCTCGTCGACCAGCACGGCCATGGCCCCGTCCCCGACGTGGAGTTCAATATTGCGTTCGGACTGCATGCGCTTCTTGACGTCGCCCACCATGAGCAGCCCGATATTGGTCACCTGCTCACGCTTGAGCGGTTCAAACAGCACGATCTCATCGATACGGTTGATGAGCTCGACCTTGAAGAACTTCTTGACCTCATTCATGATGATGTCCCGAGCCCCCGGCAGGGTGATGTCCGTGAAGGCGATGTTTCCCTGCTCGTCCTTCGTTCTCAGACCGAGGTTCGACGTCATGATGATGATGGTGTTGGCAAAGTTGACGGTCCGCCCTTTCGAATCGGTCAGGCGGGCATCGTCGAAGACTTGCAGGAACATATCGTAGACGTCCGGATGGGCCTTTTCGATCTCGTCCAGCAGCACCACGCTGTACGGCTTGGTGCGCACCGCCTTGGTCAACTGGCCTTCCTCGTCGTGTCCGACATAGCCGGGAGGCGAGCCGATCAGGCGATTGGTGGCCGCCTTCTCGGCATATTCCGACATATCCAGTCGGATGAGGTCCTTCTCGCTTTTGAACAGGAACTGGGCCAGCGCCTTGGCCAGCTCCGTCTTGCCCACGCCGGACGGGCCCACGAACATGAACACCCCCGCCGGTCGGGTGGGTGACGCCAGGCCCATGCGCACCATGCGCACCGTCTCGGCCACCGTCTCGATGGCCTTTTCCTGGCCGACGACCCGCCGGTGGAGCTCCTCTTCCATGCGCAGAAGGCGGGCTTCCTCGTCCTCCTGGAGCTCGCCGACCGGAATGTCCGTCCAACCGGCCACCACCTCGGCGATGACGTCGGACGTCACGACGTACTTCATGTCCGGCGTGAACTCACCCGACCGCATCTTTACCTTGGCGGCGGCCTCGTCGATCAGATCGATAGCCTTGTCGGGCAACTGCCGATCGGGAATGTAGCGAGTCGAGAGCTTGACGGCGGCCAACAGCGCATCGTCTTCGAATCGCACCGAGTGATGTTTCTCGTACTTTTCCTTGAGACCACGCAAAATCTGCAGGGTCTCGTCCTCGCTGGGTTCGGGCACCAGCACCGACTGGAACCTGCGGGCCAGCGCCGGATCGGCTTCGATATATTTGCGATACTCATCGGTGGTCGTGCACCCGATGAGAGACAGGTCGCCACTGGCCAGCATGGGCTTCAGCATGTTGCTGGCATCCATGCCGCCTTTGCTATCCCCGGCCCCTACGATGGTGTGCAGCTCGTCGATGAAAAGCAGGATGTCGGGCGACTGCGACACCTCCTCGATGACTTTGTGCAGCCGCTCCTCGAACTCTCCCCGGTGCTTGGCGCCCGCCAGCATGCCCGTCATGCTCAGCTCCCACACCTGGGTGTTGCGCAGATCCTCGGGCACGTTGCCGCTCGCGATGCGCTGCGCCAACCCCAGCACCACGGCGGTCTTTCCCACCCCGGCCTCGCCAATGAGCACGGCGTTGTTCTTGTTCTTGCGGATGATGACTTGCATCACCCGCCGAGTCTCGTCCGCTCGGCCGATGACCGGATCGAGCTTGCCGTCCTTGGCCAGCGCCACCAGGTCGCGTCCGTACTGCTTGAGAAGCTTCTCTTCCTTGGCTTTGGCCGGCTTTCGCTCGCTCGGCGGGGCCTTGACGGCGGCGCGGAGTTGCGCCAGATCCACGTGCACCTTCTGCAACGCCATGCACGCCACGCCCTTGCCCTCGGCCAGGATGGCCAGCACCACGTGCTCCGGCTCGATACGGGGGGAGCGGGCGTTCTGTGCCTCGGTGGCGGCTCGTTCCAACACCCGCTTGAGTCGCGGCGAGCGGTAGATCCCTTCCCACAGGGGCCGCCCGTCGCCTTTTTCGATCATGGTGAAAATGGCGACCGTGAGGGTATCTTTCTCCGCCCCCAGGGAGCGGAGCGCGCTGTCGACGTTGGGTGACATGTCGGCCGCCGCCATGAGCAGGTGCTCGGTGCCCAGGTAGTAGTGGCCCCATTCGATACACAGGCTCTCGGCCCGCTTCTCGAGGGCCTCGGCTCTCTCCGGTGCTTTGTCTGTCACACGGCCTCCAACACGGCGACGCATTCGACATGCACGGTCTGGGGAAACATGTCGAGAGGCTGCAGCGAGCGCACGCCGTAGCCATGCTCCACCAGCCAGCCCAGGTCCCGGGCCTGCGTAGAGGGGTTGCACGACACGTAGACCAGACGCCGCACTCGGCGCCGGGCAATGGCTTCCAGCACGGCTGGGTGGCATCCTTTGCGCGGCGGATCCATGACCAGGACGTCGGGGGCCCAGTCCAGTTCTGCCAGGATGTCTTCCACTCGTCCGGCCTCAAAGGCGGCATTGGCAATCTCATTGAGCCGAGCATTGGCGCGAGCATCTTCAACGGCGGGCGCAAACTCTTCAATACCCAGGACCCGCCCGGAGTGGCGAGCCAGGTGCAGGGCCATGATGCCGGTGCCGCAATAGGCGTCCACCAGGAAGTCGCCCGGGTGGGGGGCCGCGGCCTCCTGGACCAGACGCAGCATGGTCTCCAGCATGGTAGGGTTGACCTGGAAGAACGAGCCCGGCGAAACCGACATGCGCAGCCCGGCCACGCGCTCCACCAGGTGGTCGGCGCCGGCCAGGCGATGGAACTCGGGCCCCAGGATGGCGTTGCCCGGTCGGGGGTTGACGTTGAACCAGACCCCCTTTACCTCAGGCACTGCAGCCATGACCTCCGTCGCCACCTCAAGGCCCGGCGGATGGGTCACCACCAAGGTCAGGAGCGCCCCATCCTGGGCTGCGGTGGTGCGACTGATGACGTGCCGGAGCAAGCCCAGACCGGTGCGTTCGTCGTACGGCTCCCACCCGGCTCGGGCCACCGCCTCGCTGGCGGCCTGCAGCACCCGGTTGTTGAGGTCACTCTGGATGAGGCAGCGATCGATACCGACCACGCGGTGGCTGCCGCGCTCGTAGAGGCCTACCGCCAAAGGGTTCCCGACCACGAACTGGGCCTTGTTTCGATAGGCCCACGGGTGGTCCATTCCGATACAGGGCCGCACCTCCAGCCCCTGCAGGTGGCCGACCCGGGCCATCGCCTCCCGCACCTGGCTGGTCTTGTAGGCCAACTGACCCGAGGCCGACAAATGCTGCAACTGGCAGCCCCCGCATGTCGGATAGTATGGGCAAGGCGCCTCGACTCGCTCCGGCGAGGACACCACCACCTTCTCCAGGCGGGCCCGGCCCCAGCGCGCCCGAGCCTCGGTCACCACGACGTCGCCCGTCTCTCCCGGCAGCCCGTCGGGCACGAACAGCACGTAGTCGTTCCATCGCCCGACGGCCGCCCCGTCGTGCGACAGGTCGGTGAAGGAAAGCTGCAGATGCGACCCGGGCTGGGGACGGTTCAGGATGCCCGCGAGCCGCCTTCCAGGATGCCGAAGCCCTTGTTGACCATGTCCTGCCCCTCGGACAGGTGGGCGATGTCGCTGTCTTCGAAGACCCGCACCATCTCCTTGTAGCCATCCAACTGGAGCTGGATGCTGGAGAGCAGCGACTGGTGGAACTTCTCCCAGATGTCCGGCGGCTTGACATTCTGCAGATCCAGGAGCTGCTTTTCCAGCTCGTCGATGACCTTGAAAGCGGCCTGCTTGCCCTTGAGAATGACGGGATCGTCCAAGGAAAAGGCCGGCGCGGTCCCCGCGAAGTCCTGAATGAACTTCACGATGGCGCCGATGCCGTTCTTGTCTCGCACGAGGTTGCGCTGGATGGTGCCGAAGTGGTCGAGGGCACTCTCGATTTTCTCGGTATAGCGCTTCTCGTCTTCTTTCATGAGCAGCCTTTCCGTAAGGGTTTCCGCCGGATTTCGAGGTCCTCCCCGGGTTTCCTCCGCTATGGGATCTGGAAGGGAGCGGACTGGACCAGGTGGCTGGCGTCGTTAATGGCGTGCACCCGCACGTGGAGCTCGTTCCGATACGAGACCCGAGAAATGCCGCAGTTCGACAGACTGAACGGGAACAGGTCTGGTAGCCCCAGTTTGAGGAGGGTGGAAAGGCAGACGTTGAGGGGCCCCCCGTGGCTGACCAGCAGAACCCGTCCGGAAGGGTGGCGCTGCAGAAGACGCCGCAGGCCCTCTTCGACTCGGGCCACGAACTGGCCGATGCTCTCTCGGGCGCCCGGGAAGTGCACCTGCCGGGGTTGGCTATACCACAAGGCAATAGCCTCAGGATAGTGCACCTTGGCCTCCTCCCAGGTGAGGCCGGCCAGGTCTCCGACGTCCATCTCCATCCAGCATTCTTCCTCGACGGGCGAAAGCTCGAGGGCGTCGGAGACGGGAGTGGCCGTCGCCACCGCCCGCTTCAGGGGGCTGGTGTAGAGGGCCACGGCCTGCTTCAGGTTGGCTAACCGAGCGGCGGTTCGACAGGCTTCGTCTTCTCCGACGGGGCTGAGCAGGACGTCGGTCTGACCCTGCAGTCGACCGCCTTGGTTGCTCTCGGTGGTGGCGTGACGGATGAGATAGAGGTCCAGCATGAGGGTCCGTTACTTCCCGTCCTTCGGGCAGGAACCTGTCAAGCGTGGGCCGTCACAGGACTCCCCTCAGCCCTCCCGAACTTCGGCCGCCATGATCGAGCGATACAGCCTGCCCCGTATGCGACGCCTGTGGTCGGATGAGAACCGGTTCCAGCAGTGGCTGGCGGTAGAGCTGGCCATCGTGGCCGGGTGGGCGAGCGTGAATGCCGTACCGTGGGACGTCGCCCGGCGGCTCAAGGCCAACGCCCGGGTGGATGTCGCGACGGTTCTGGAGCGAGAGCGCGAGACTCGACACGACGTGGCGGCGTTCGTCGGCGTGGTGCAAGAGCAGACCGGAGACGACGGGCGGTTCTTCCACTATGGAGTGACCTCGTCAGACGTGGTCGACACGGCGTTGTCCCGGCTCATGGTCGAGGCGGCCGACGTCTTGCTGACGGACCTGTCGCAGTTGATCGGCACCGTCGAGGGGCTGGCTCGCCGCCATGCCCTGACGCCCACGGTCGGGCGGACCCACGGCGTGCACGCCGAGCCCACCACCTTTGGCCTCAAGCTCCTCTTGTGGCGGGAAGAGCTGCGTCGCCAGGATGTCCGGCTGCGCACGGCCCGGGAGGAAGTCAGGGTGGGCAAGATTTCCGGCGCGGTGGGCACGCATGCCACCGTGCCGCCGGCCGTGGAGGCCTACGCGTGTCAGGAGCTGGGCCTGGCCTCGGCCAAGGTGTCCTCCCAGATCCTGCAGCGGGATCGACATGCCGCCTATGTCTGCGCCCTGGCCAACCTGGGCGGGACGCTGGAGAAGATGGCGCTGGAGTATCGGCACCTGCAACGCACGGAGGTACTGGAGGCTCAGGAGTCGTTCACCCGGGGGCAAAAGGGCTCTTCGGCCATGCCGCACAAGCGCAACCCCGTCAACTTTGAGCAGATCTGCGGCCTGTCCCGCCTGCTGCGCGGCTACGCCACGGCGGCCCTGGAAGATGAAGCGCTGTGGCACGAGCGGGACATCTCGCACTCGTCGGTCGAGCGGGTCATCCTGCCCGACGCCACCACGCTGGTGGACTACATGCTGGTGCGGATGAACGAGCTGGTGGGCAACTCGGTGCTGTTCCCAGAGGCGATGGCCCGCAACCTGGATCTGACCCGGGGGCTCATCTTCTCGCAGCGGGTGTTGCTGGCGCTCATCGACACGGGGCTGAACCGGCAGGATGCGTACGTCGCCGTCCAGGCGGCGGCTCGCCAGGTCTGGGACGAGCAGAAGACGTTTCGAGCGGCGCTCGAGAGCCTCCCCGAGGTTCGGAACCGTCTCACGGACCCGGCCCTGGACGAGTTGCTGGATTACCGCTGGTACTTTCGCCACGTGGGCGAGATCTTCGAACGCTCGGGCCTGCCGCTGCCGGCCCAGGTGCCCGGCTAGTGTGCGGACGATTCAGTCTGGACGCCGACATGGAAGTGCTCATCGAAGCGTTCGAACTGCCCGGCCTGCCGACCCCCTTGCCGAAACGCTGGAACATCGCGCCGACTCAACCCGTGTTGGCGGTGGAGGAGGGCCCGCAGGGACGGACGGCCGAGTTTCGCCCGTGGGGCCTGGAGGTCGGCAAGCATCCGCTCATCAACGTTCGAGACGAGACGTTCCTCAGCCGTCCCCTGTTCTCGCGCATGGCTCGCTGCCTGTTGCCGGCCACGGGGTTCTACGAGTGGCGGCCGGTGGGCCGAGATCGGCGCCAGCCGTACTATTTCACCACCTCGGACCGCCGGCCGTTCGGGCTGGGGGCGATTCGAGGGCGGGATGGCGGGTGTGCCATCCTGACCACTGAGCCCAACGAGCTGGTGTCGCCGATTCACGACCGCATGCCCTTCATTGTGCCGGTGGACCACTACCGGGCGTGGCTGGCGGGCGAACCTGCCGAGGGGCTGCTCAAGCCACTGCCAGCGGCTGCCATGAGGTCGTGGGCGGTGTCTGCATGCGTCAATTCTCCCAAGCACGACGGGCCTGAATGTCTCGACCCGCCGGCGGAAGAGGAACTGACCCTGTTCTAGGCTGATTATGAGGATAATTCCCCAACCCACCGATTGTATGGGAGACCCTGAATGAGCGACGAAGCGACTTTGTTGGACGTGCACGAGGCCGAGCCCGGGGTCCAGGTGGTCACCTTGCTGGGCGAGTTGGACTACAGCAACCTGCCCGAGGTGCGCGACCACGTGTATGGGGTGGTCAGCCAGGCCCACGGCGTGGTGATCGACGTGCGCAAACTCAAGTTCATCGACAGCAACGGGCTGGGGTTCATCCTCCAGGTGCACCGGCGCATGCACGAGAAGGCGGGCCGCATGGTGCTGGTGTCGACCAGCAGCCACATGGAGAAGCTGCTCCGGATCTCCGGGCTCGAAGCGGTGCTGCCGGTCCACGCCGACGAGGCCTCAGCGGTGGCGGCGGTCAAAGGCGGTTGACCTGGGGGAGTGAAACCTGTATAATCTCCCTGGCTCACGGGGTGTAGCTCAGCTTGGCTAGAGCGCTTGCTTGGGGTGCAAGAGGTCCGCGGTTCAAATCCGCGCACTCCGATTAAAGAATGAAGCGGGTTACCGACAAAACGGAGCCCGCTTCTTAAGTCATTTGATCTAGATTTGATCAAACCTTACCCAGGGGTCGGTCCACCGACAGGACCCGCCACGGGTACCTGAGAGACGCTATCTACTGGTGGTCACCCACGGCGGCAGGCTGCCCAATGTCTGGGTCTGGCCCTAACCAGGGGGTCGGGGCCAGTCAAACGGACTTGCAAACTGACCATCGTCGTTTTCTTCTATCTGCAACGAATTGGCGACGATCAAAGCCCTGCTTCCTGCCGATAGAAGAACCCAGACTTTAAATATCTCTAGAATCTCCCTGGTTGGTTTCAATATCAGCAGCAGTCTTTGGATTTCTTCCTCGGTCGGTGTACCCAGCGCAATCCCGCTAAAGTCCATTGGGGCATCGATGTAGCCAACCGTCGTCATGATTAAGTCAAGATTGGTTTCTGGACCGCCCGCCCCTGGATTCACTACGCTACGAATGAGCAAAGACCGATGGCTCACCCTGTATTCCCAGAATCGGAAGTAGCGATCAGATTGAAAATCTGGGTCACTTATCACTCTTCTCATCATAACACCTCAAAGACGGTCTATTCGTCGGGCGGAGGCAACTTCGGCTTGCGTGAGGTCTTCTGGCAGCCGCCCTCCGAAGCGCCCGACACGAAGACGTGATAGAATGGAACCGTGAAGAGGATCGCGGAGGTCACCGATCCACCCGGTCACTCCCCGACGTCTCGCGTGCTGATTGGTGCAACCCGGGCCGGACGTCGCATCGGAATTGTCGTGGCCCCCATGGCCCAGCCGGAGGACTACAAGCTGATCTCAATGTGGGAGGTAACCTAAAATGGAAGTGCTGCGGATCGACATCGATGAGGAGGCTGATGTCGCGTACCTCAGGCTCCGGTCGGCTGGCGTTCGAAAGACCGTGGGAGAGCCTCCCCTGCTGGTGGACGTTGACGAACAAGGCAACCCAGTAGGTGTGGAGATGTTCGGCTACAGCAGGCTGTCCATGAAGGATGTGGCGGCAGCCCTGGAGCGTGCCTGCCCTGCGAGCGTTACCCATGCCGGAGCGTGACCAACGCAGACCCGCCCAGCATAACTGGGGCGATCATGGAAATGGTCTGCCGTGCGCAAGAACGAGTCGCCCCCGTGTCAAATAAGCGGGGGTGATTCCCCCCCTACAAAGCGCTCGCCAGGGTCGCCGGTCCGCGCCGACAGTTCCGTCTGGGGCGGTCGTCTCCGAACCCGTCGACGTCCACGTCCCGGCGGTGACCGCTTTGCCCGTCATTCCGCCCCCGTCCACCCCGCCTCTGGGCTACACCGCCCTGGTGCTGACGGATCGGGCCCGCCAGGCCATTCTCTCACGCTTCACGCCGCGCTGGACGCCCGTCTGTGACCACGTCACCCTCCAGTATGGGGTCGGCCCGGACACCCCGCTCCTCGCCCACGACAGGGTTCGGGCGGTCGGCTATGCGACGGACGACGTAGGCGTGGAAGCTCTGGTCTGCGAAGTCAACGGACACACCCGCCGCCCCGACGGCAGCACCTACCACGTGACCTTGTCGCTGGGCGAAGGCCGCCATGCGGTCGAGTCCAACGAGGTCATTGCCCAGAACGGTTATGTCCCCATCGTTCCCTTCAACGTGTCCACCGAGCCCCGTTTCGTGCCATTGTAGGGATGGCCAAAAGGGGTCCCCAGTAAGGGTAGGGAAACCTGCGGCTCCAATGACCACCGGTACACCGATGCTCAACCACCAGAGAGGCATCGCCTTACCGTGAAGGACTGGCTGCTTCAGCAACTGGCCCGCCTGGGCCTGGGCGCAACGGTCGAGGCCGTGTCCGGTTCTGATGAGCCGATCTGTGTCATGCTGGTGGATGACACCCCGATCAACTTGCAAATCCTGGTCGAGACCCTCAAGCCGACCGGCCACAAGCTGCTAGTGGCCCAGGACGGGCCGACCGCCCTGAGCATCGCGCACAAGACGCCCCCGGCCTTGGTGTTGTTGGATGTGCTGATGCCCGGCATGGATGGCTACGAAGTCTGTCGCCGTCTCAAGGCAGACCCGCAAACCCGCTCGGCCGCGATCATCTTCTGCTCGGCGGTCGATGAGACGGACGCCAAGGTGCAGGGGCTGCATCTGGGCGCCGTCGACTTCATTACCAAGCCGTTCGAGCCGGAGGAAGTGCTGGCTCGGGTGGGCACGCACCTGGCCGTCCAGCAACTGGCCGCATCGTTGCAGACGCAGGTGGCCGCGCTCAAGCATGAACTGGCCATCGCCCGGGAGCACCATGAAGATGCCCTCAAGAATCTGGGCTGGTCGCTGCTCGGCAACAGCAGCGCCATCCGCCAGGTGCGGAGCGCCATCCAGACGGAGGGCGAAGGCCACAAGCCGGTCCTCCTCAGCGGGGCCCCGTCGGCCGGAGAAGAGGCCGTCGCCCGCTCCATTCATGCCGCTTCGCCTCGCCGGGACCGTCCTTTCATTCCAGTCGATTGCAGTCGTCTGGCCAAGGGCGAGGATGCGACGCTCTTCGAAGGCCAGTCCAAGCTGAAGCTGGCGCAGGGCGGTACGCTTTACCTGGAGCACCTGCAACATCTCCCATTGGAGGCGCAGATGCGTCTCTTCCAGACGTTTGCCGATGGCGCGACCAAGGTGCGGCTCATCGCCCACGCCGATCCGAGCCGGCCCGAGTCCGGCGAGACGTTTCTTCCGCTCCTGGACCTGCTGGCACAGCACAGGGTCTGCCTGCCGCCACTGGCCGAGCGCCGCGACGACATCCTCCCCATGGCGACCGAACTGGTGCGTCGGTATGCGCGCCGCCTCGGCAAGCTGGTGACCGACATCGACGCCGACGCCGCTCGTCGCATGCAGGAGCACGACTGGCCGGGCAACCTGCGCGAGCTGGAAGACGTCGTGGCCCGCAGCGTGGCCCTCGCGAGCGGTGCAGGCCCCCTCAAGATCAACGACATGTTTTTGCAGCACGGCCAGCAATTGGGCAGCTATCGCCTCCTCCACAAGCTGGGCGCGGGAGGGTTCGGGGAGGTCTGGAAGGCTCAGCACCAGTTGCTGGCTCGCCCCTCGGCCGTCAAGTTGATTCGGCCGCAGAATGCGCGCGACACGTCTGCCGTCGAGCGCTTTCGGCGGGAAGCGAGGGCCACCGCGCTGTTGGCCTCGCCCCACACCGTGACCCTGTACGATTTTGGCGTGAGCGAGACGGGCACTTTCTATTATGTGATGGAGCTGCTGTCGGGCATGGATCTGGCCGAGATGCTGCGCCTGGAGCCACGACTGAGCCCGGCGCGAGTCGCCCGCTTCCTGGTGCATGCCTGCCGATCGCTGGCTGAAGCCCACGCCTCCGGCCTGGTGCATCGGGACCTCAAGCCGTCCAACTTGTATATCTGCCGCCTGGGCCTGGATGTCGACTTTCTCAAGATCCTCGATTTCGGGCTGGCCCGACGAGCCCAGGCCTCCAGTGAGAAACGGCTGACCGAGGAGCAGTCGGTGGTCGGGACGCCAGAGTACATGGCGCCGGAAACGGTGGCCGGCGGCAAGGTTCTGGAGGGGCGGACCGATATGTATTCGCTAGGTGCAACCGCCTGGCACCTGCTGGCCGGACGGCCTGTCTTCCAAGGGGCGACGCCTATCGAAACCGTCCTGATGCATGCCAACGAGACCCCGCCCGACCTGCCCGCCGACGTGCCCGCCAACCTGGCCCATCTGGTCATGCGGTGCCTGAGCAAGAATCCTCCCGATCGTCCCAGCGCCGAGGAGTTATGGACGGAACTGGAGGAAACGAGCCTGCCGCAGCGGTGGACCGCGACCGACGCGAGGAGGTGGTGGGCGGCGATACCCTCGTGAACATTGGGGGCATCCGCATCCTGCTGGTGGAGGACAACCCCATCAATCAGCAGGTGGCGCAGGAACTGCTGGAGAGCGCCGGCGGGCAGGTGACCCTCGCAGAGCACGGGGGAGAGGCGGTCCAGGTCCTGGTGCACGGTCCTCAGCCGCCGCCGTTCGAGCTCGTGCTGATGGACGTGGACATGCCGGAGATGGATGGGCTGACGGCGACTCGTCTCCTGCGAGCAGTCCCTGGCCTGGCCGCCCTGCCGATCGTCGCCATGACCGCCAACGCGCTGCCGGAGGAGCGACAATGCTGCCTTGACGCTGGCATGACCGATTACCTGAGCAAGTTTGTCGATCCGGATCAACTCTTTGCCACCGTTCTGCGCTGGGCCACGTCGGTGGAAAAAACGCCGGGCGCCCCGCAGCTACCGGGCCTGGATGTTCCCAGCGCCCTTCGCCGGGTCGGGGGCAATGATCGCCTGTATCGAAAACTGCTGGGAGAGTTTGCCGACGGCTTCGCCGACGGGCACCAACAGATTGCGCAGGCGCTGTCGGCCGGCGACCGCGCCCGGGCCGAGCGAGTGGCCCACACCATCAAGGGCGTCGCCGGCAACCTGGGACTCACCTCGACGCAAGACCTGGCTGAAGAGGTCGAACAGACTTTGCACCAGGGAGGCCAGCCGGAGCTGGCACCACTGGGAGCGGACCTCGGCCGGTGCGTGGCCGCGATCCATCAATCCCGGGCCATGGCGGACCCGACTCCGGCCCCGCAGGTCGCCTTCGACCAGGCCGCCGCGGCCCAGGCTGCCACGGCGCTGCGGGCCATGTTGGAGAACTTCGATGCCAGTGCCGCCGAGGGATGTGCGACCCTGGTCGAAGCCACGGCCGGGCGAATCGATACGACCGCCCTGGAAAAGGCCGTGAACGACTTTGACTTCGCCACGGCCTTGCAGCGCCTGGAAGAAGTCTCCCGGCAGCTCCAGGCCAAACGCACCCTTGAAGCTGGCGGCCTTACACAATGAATAAAATTCTCGAAAGTGAGCCGCAAGTGCGTTCTAGAGCCAAACGCGCTCTTTGAGGGGTCCAGCGTCCTGCTTCCGGCCTTCTCTTTTGACCGGCCGCATGCTATCATGCACTCCCAGTTCGCATTGACGGAGGTGGCTTGAACCTCTCTCGTCCTCGGCAGGCGGCTTACACGCTGGCAGAGCTGCTCGTGGCCATGGCCATCGGAAGCCTTCTCCTGACCGCCGTCGTGGTCACTTTCGCCAGCATCGCCCGCCTTATGCGGTGGGTGGGTGCCCGCGCCGACCTGGGTTCGGCCACGCTCCTCAGCCTGGACGCCCTGAGCCGGGAGCTTCGCACCAGTGCCTTCGAGAGCATCACCATCGTGTCTGGGCCCACCGTCCTGGCCTTCCAGGTGCAGGACCCGGCCGCGGCCAACCCCGCCACCTATGTACCCGCCCACGGCTACGTCATCTATTACGATGACGGCCATGGCAACTTCGTCCGCAAGACCTGGACCGACACCCAGCCGCCGTCGCTCACCCCTGACCCCTTGACCACCGCCAGCCGGCTCTCGCCCGCCCAGGTGGCGCAAATCGTCGCCACCCCGGATGGTAGCGAACACGTGGTCGCCAGTGGCGTCGTGAGCGTCACCTGCAGCCCCTCGGTCTTTCCCACCACCGACGTCGTGGCCGGCGTTGCGGTGAGCCTGCAAGTGCAAAAGCCCATCAGCAGCTCACAGATCGTGAGCCAGACGGTGACCACCATGATCTACCCCCGGAACCACCCATGAGCCGGCCCGGTAGAGGCTACACCCTCTTGGAAGTGTTCATCGCCCTGCTCCTCATCTCGTTCGTGTTCTTTGTCATGGCGACGCTCTTTCCAACCAGCATCGGAAGCCTCCGCAAGGGCACCACGACGACGGTGGCCAGCAACCTGGCGCGCCAGCAGATGGAGTATTGGAAGTCGCAGACCTTCGACGTGCTCAAGGCCGCCCAGCCGACGCCCAGCGTACAGACCGTCGAAGGCATCAACTACACGGAGCGCGTCACCATCTCGCGCCCGTCGGATCCCAACATGATCAATCTATCCGTGTGGGTCACCTGGGACGGCGACAACTATGGCCAGTACGGCGTCACCTACACCACCGGCGTGTTCAACGTGGTGAATCCGTTTTGAGAATCGCTCTGCTGCTCCTGGTGCTGCTCGCCGGAGCAGCCATCGCCCAGCCGGTAAGTTTGCACGTGTGGCCGGACGATACGACCGCCGTCGAGCCGGAAACGGGCGCGACCGTGGCCCACGCGGCTGACGGCACGCTGCAGTGGGACGCCGACGAGACGCAACCGCACCACTACAGGCTGCACCTCCCCCCTTTCAACGACCTGGACATGCACCTCACCTGGAGCCCCGGCCTGGGCCACTGGTGGCTCGAAGCCGAAGGGCGGCGCACCCTGATGGGACCGACCACCACGCTGTTCCTGACCCGCACCGTCAAGCTGAACTTCGAGCCCTCAGACGCCCAGGTTGTCGCCGCCGATCCCAGTGGGCCACAAACGCTGATGGTGGGCGGATCGAACGTCCGCGTCCGGCCTCTGGTCAAGACCAGTGCCGGCTGGACGCTTCCTGCCATCCGGCCCCCCACCTTGTACCTGGTGCGACCCCATTTCGTGACGACGTCTCTGCACTTGTCGGAAGACGACCTGGCTTCTTCTTCGCCCAGCCTCCCCGCCGTTCCGATCCACCTCGCCCCAGCCTGGGGACTGTTCAGCTACTGGCAGTTCAACACCGCCATCCTGGCCCTCGGCGCCCTGGCGGCGGGGGCGTGGCTCGGCATTTTCCGTCCGGCAGCCCGCCGCCGCCAAGCCCTCTCCGCCCGCCGGGACGCCATATTCGATCAACTGCCGGAGGAACTGGTCGGGCTCACGGGCCTGGAGCTCCGTTCCGACCAGGGGACGGCCTGGGTGCTGCTGCGACTCCTCGGGCAGGGCGCCATGGGGGCCGTCTACGAGGCCGCCCCGACAGGCCTCGACGGCCGCGAGCATGTCGCCATCAAAGTCTTGCTCAACCCGGTTCGAAACGAGGCTGCCCGCTCGCGCTTTCGCCGGGAGATCCAGGTTTGCTGCGGCCTTCGCCACCCCAACATCGCCCAAGTGATGGACTGGGGCACGTTTCCGCTACGCGGTATCGAATGTCCGTTCCTGGTCATGGAGCTGGTGCCCGGGCAGACGCTGGGCAAGCTCGCCGCGCCGGTTGAAGAGACGACCATGATCCCGTGGCTATCGGATCTCCTCCGGGCCCTGCGGGTCGCGCACGCGGCGGGCATCGTCCATCGGGATTTGAAGCCAGACAACATCATGGTCCTGCCCGGCGGTCGTGTCAAACTGATGGACTTCGGCATCGCCCGCGTGCTGGACGACCGCTTCACCAAGGCGGGCAGCGCGCTCGGAACGCCTCAGTACATGTCCCCAGAGCACTTTTCCGGCGCCGTGGTCCCGGCGTCCGA
>DASYBA010000922.1:0-5642 GCA_036501005.1 Candidatus Xenobia bacterium
CGTCTGTTCAGCCAGTTGGTGGAGCTTGCGCTCACCCTGTCGGATGCGGGCGGCGAAGGCTTCCCGCACGGCATCCAGCTCGTCCCGGCGGAATCGCAAGGTGTATTGACCGCCGGGTCGGCTGAGGATCTCATCGCGAGCCAACACCAGGTATTCAATCAGCCGGGTGATGCGGGGCTCCCGCGTCACCAGGGCGAGGGGGCTCGGAGTCTCCGTAGACAGCATGCAGCCTGATTCGGGAGGGGCAGGTTAGATCCCGTTGGTCTGGAACGGGAACGCCATGAAGCGGCCCCTGGCTGCCCTGGTGACCCTGGCCGTGGCCGTGCGCGCCCTGGCGGCGGCCACCGGAGACGTCTACGTCGACGAAGCGTGGACCTGGGTGGTCAGCCGGCAGCCACTGCTCCAGGTGCTCGCGTGGAACCGCCGCGAAGACGTGCCGCCGCTCAACTACTTCATCTGGCATCCTCTGTCGGTGGCGTTCCACTCGGCCTTCATCCTGCGCCTGCCGTCCGTGCTGGCCGGCGCGGCGGTGGTGGCCGTCGTGTATCGAATGGGTGAGCAATTCCTCTCGAAGTCGCAGGCCTCATGGGCCGCCCTGCTGGTGGCGGTGCTGTACCCTTTCTGGCTCATCGACTCGGAAATCCGACACTACGCGCTCTTGACGCTGGGGTGTGTGCGGTTCCTGCAGTTGGCCATGGAGGGCAGGACCAAAGGGTGGGAAGCTCCCATCCTGGCCATCGCGGTGGGGTCTCTCCATCACTCGGCCTTGCTGCCGTTCGGGGCGATACTGCTGGCCGCGCTCTGCTATCGGGAGTGGCTCACGGCAGCCGTCAGCGGTCTGGGCGTCGGGGTCACCGGCGCCTGGATCGTCTACACCTTGACCGATCCTCAGGCTTCGTATCGAACGCGGGAGGCCGTCAGCTACACCGGCCTCTGGTTGCTGCCCCGCATGCCCGCCGACATGTTGGGATTGCCAGCCCTCTTCGGATTTCACGCCATCCCGGACGGGTTGGCATGGGCCCTGGTGGGAGTGTTTCTGTTGCTGGTTGGGCTCGGGTGCCGGGCGCTGCAGCGACGCACAGCCATCTATCTGGGGTTCTACGCCCTCCTCCCCCTGGCCGGACTGGCCCTGTTTGCCCACGTGCACCTGCTCTACTACCAGAATCGATATTACGAAACATTCGCACCGGTGCTGTTTCTGCTGCTGGTCGCGGGGAGCGGGGCGAGACCCTGGGTATGGCTACCGGTGGTGCTGGCGAACCTCGGTGTGTGTGCCGCGTATCCGACCAGCCCTTGGTTGTGGAACCAGCAATGGGCTCCCATCGCACACTTTGTCGAAGCCCGGGAGAAACCCGAGGATACCATCGTCATGTACGTCCCGTTCAACATGGTCGCCTTCGACTACTACTACGACGAGGGACGGTCGACATTCTTTCTGGCGGAGGGCGCGGTGGGGGTGACCCCTCGTCCCGGCCATCCGGCCCAGGCCATGATCGTCCCCGCCAGCCTGACGCCAGACTTCGATCGGTCCCTCGGCACGGGGCACGTCTTCCTGGTGCTGAATCAGGGGGTGGCGCCGGAGCGGGAACGCATCCTGGAGTGGTTCAATCCTCGCTTCGGCATCGTGGATCAGCTCGAGACTCGCACGATCGGGTGGGACGCGGTGCAGGTCATGGAGCTGACCCGGCTGCCGTCGAAATAAGGGCGTCCAACAGGGCGGTCGCATACGGATCGGTCCCGTAGGCGTCGAAGTGGAAGGTGGTGGCCAGGACGTTGCCCGACTGCCCAACAGAGGAGGTGGGGAGGGAAAGACGTTGAGTGGTTCCTCACTTTGCGCTAGCCCTGGATTTGCGGGTGGGATCGCATGGCCTGGATTTCATGGCGAAGGACAGCGTTTGGTGGTCCTGGGTGGCGTGGGCGAACGCGTTATAGCTTGCAAAGGCGCGGTCCAGACCGACTTGGTGGAACCGCTCCAGAACGCCAGCCATGTGCGTGATGGCTCGGCCGTGGAAAACGTGATCCGCCCACCAGGGGAGCGGCGGGTACAAGAACGGCAGGCCCCAGTTGCCGAATTCCGATACGACCAGGGGTTCCTCGCCGGTGGTGTGCGCGTCGCCGTAGGGACTGAAGAGGAAGGCGGGACGGCTAGCCATGTCGGCGGTCCAGGCATCCCACCGGTCCGCGGCATCGGGAATGGAATAGTATTGGTGGAAATCGGCCAGGTCGGTCTGGACGTGGAAGTTGTCGCAGCAGGGGCTGTTGTCGTCGACCAGGCGGCCCAGAGGGGCCACGACGGTCTTCGCCTTTCGCCACGTCTCTCGCAGCCAGTCCCGCTGCGCCTGCCGGAAGGTTTCCCGCACCATGGCCTCCGACGGCGGGGTATCGATGGTGGTCGGGTAGAAGTCCTGGTCGAGGGCGGCCCGCATGTAGAAGGCCCGGCCGTTCAGATAGAGCCGGCCCTGCTTCGCCGTGAAGGATCGGTCAGCCGCGATCCAAGGGGCGCCATCACGGCCGTGGTGACCAGGAAGCAGAGGAGAAGTGAGCGCATGGGTCAGGTCTGTTCGAGCACCCGCTGTTGAACTTCCTCCGGGCTGCCGTTGGCGTCCACCTCGTGGTAGAGATGCTGAGACTTCAAATAGGTGACGACGGGCACGGTGTCGTGCTGGTACACCTCGAGTCGATGGGCGATGACGTCTGGCTTGTCGTCGGATCGTCCCCGAGCCCCGAGCCGCTGCAGCAGGACCGCGGTCGGCACCTGCAGGCCGACAAAGGCCACGTCGTGCACGTTGGCCGACCTGGTCCAGTCGATGAGGTGGTGGGCGTCGGCCAGGTCGCGTCCGTAGCCCGCCATCACCCACCCCTTGCGGGCATCCGGCTGAGCCAGTCGAGCATCCACCAGGCGGGCCGTCACGTCCGGCGAGACCAGGTCGCCGTGCGCCATGGTCTCAGCCACGTCCGGATTGTGCGCCGCCTCGTCCTGGAGCAGGTCGCTCACGTCAATGAACGGAACGCCCGCCTTCTTCGCCACGGCCTGGCCGATAAACGTCTTGCCGGCCCCCGGGGGGCCCATCATTTCCAGCCGCATGCCCCCAGCTTATCAGCGGACCGTTGCCGGATTGTGAAGAATTGCCGCCGGACGATTAACCTGCGAACACTCGGCGAGCCAAGGCCAAGCCGAGGAGGGAGGTCAGCATGAGAGGAACGCCCGGTTCGGGGGCAGCGGCCGCCGCAGTGTTGTCGACGATCTGCACGTTGTCCAGGGCAAGAAATCCAAAGGTGTTCCCGCCGGAGAAGGTGAGGGGGGTCATGCTGCCCGTGGCGGTGAAGCACGCCGTATCTTGAACATAACCGAAGCTGCAGCCGGTAATAGTCTGGTTGAGGGTCTGAGCACCGAAACTCTCGTCGAACACTGAGCAACCGAAAGAGGACTTGGCGACGAACCAGGTGACGGTGTAATTGTGACCCGGAGTGGTCGAGATGCACTGACTGATCTCGTCAAGACAGGTCACAGCCTGATGATTGAACTTGAGGTAAAGGCAGCCGTGCTCCGGGCCGACGCCATTGCAGGAATGCTGCTGGGACAGGCACGTAGATCCACCGCCCGGCGTGACAGTCCAGCCGCTCAGGAAGGTGTCACCCACAAAGGTGCACAGGGCGTGCGCGGGTGCGCACTCGGGCCTGCTGTTCTGGCCGGTGCAAATGGTCTCGAAGTCGCCATTGACCAGCAGCGGGATGGTGGCCTGGGCAGGAACGGCGACGGCGGTGAGAGCGAGCAGGGCCAGTCCAGCGACGGCGGCGAGACGCATGGGGAATCCTCCTGAGCTTGAATGCTAGACAATGAGTCTACCCCATAGGCAGGCGGCTGTCAACGATCTTGATCAACCTTCAAGGGGTAGCCGAGCGTCTAGGGGGAGTAGCCGATCGGCGCCGAGAAAAGCCGGCCAGAATACGTCAGTTGACATCAGTGAGGAGAACATGATGTCGCTGATGATGGAAAAACGGACGGTCCCCTTTCACTGGCATGGCCTGGGGCTGGAAGAAGCGTGGCTGGAAGAACCGGGGGCCAACCCGGCGGGACGCCGCTGGATGGACTGGCATGTGCGAGAATCCCGGGCCGTGCGGGCGGAGCGGGTGCTCGAGCTCAAATGCGGCGGCGGGAGCATGCTGCGCCGGCTGGTGGAAACCCACGGCGTGGGGCGGGCGGTGGGCCTGACCTTGATCGAGTCGCAACGCAACCATATCGAATCATGTCCCGACGAGCGCATCGAGGTGTCGCTGGGAAGCTGGCGGGACTATGCGCCCACCCAACCGTTCGACGCCATTATCTGCATGGGGGCATTCGAAGGCGTGGCGGCCCGGGATCAGTCGCCCATCGAGCGGGCCATGGCGTATCGCAAATTCTTCGAACGCTGCCACGCCTGGCTGAAGCCGGGGGGGCGCCTGTCGCTGCAATCCATCCATGTGAACGGCGGTGCGCAGGATCTGGGCCTGCTCTTTCGACAGTACGTGTTTCCCCACTCGGACCTGCCGCGGCTGGCAGAAATCGTGACGGCGGTGGAGCAGCTTTTCGAGATTCGCACGCTACGGGAAAGCCGGCGCGAGGTAGCCCTGGCGTGCAAGAACGCCTCGCAGCGGCTGCAATGGGGGGGCGATGACCAGAGCCTGGCCCGCATGGGCCGCTGTCTGCAGTACCTCAGCAACGGCTTCGATACCGGCAGCCTGGGCCTGGTGCGCATGAGCCTGCGACGGCTTGGCTAGCCGAAGGGTGGTTGCATGCGACGATGGCGTCTGTTACAGGTCAACACGAGGTTTTCACTTCCATGACCCTCACTGAGTGTAGAACATCGGCCATTGTTCTACGGTCAGTGAGGGTCACCGTGCGGCAAACCTGTCCCTGGACCCCCAAATCTCCCCTCCGTGTTCTTCCTGGTGCGACTCAACGCGCCCCCCTCCACCTTTGGGGCAACATGTTGCCTACTGGACCACCCTGGCCCAACAGGGCACAGCCCTTGCGTTCGGTCCCGTCGCCGATCCCCGGGGCGCCTGGGGCCTGGGCATCATCCAGGTGGCGCGGCCCGAGCAGGTCGCCGAGTTGCAGGCCGGCGACCCCGTCATCCAGGCGGGCACGGGCTTCTCCTATGAGGCGGTTCCCATGCCGACCGTCGTCATCCGCCCGTGACCTTCACGGCAGGAGGTCGGCGACCTTGACGAGGGTGCCGGGGAGCGCCAGCGGGGTGAGAACGTCAGTCCGAGTCAGCCGCTGCACGCTCCGGTAGTGGAATTTGAAGGGCTGTTCTCCTAGCGACACAGGGTCTCGATAGACTTCCAGAAGATTCTCGACCAGGTTCACGATCCAGTAATCCGCAACGCCAGTCAGGGCATAGATGCCAGCCTTGGTCGTCTGGTCCACCTTCAGCGACTCGTCGCTGACTTCGACCACCAGGAGCGCCTTGTCAGGATGATGGTCTCGAAAGTCCCGCCACTGCCCGGACACGACCGCCACGTCCGGTTCCGGCTCCGACAGGTTACCGGCGGCCAAGGGGAGCTGGACTCGCACGATATGGCCGGGGGGAACCACCCGCCGCAGCGCCTCTTCTGCCAGCCCGACTCCCATGGCGTGCCGCGTTCCCTGCGTCATCCTG
>DASYBA010000923.1:0-8017 GCA_036501005.1 Candidatus Xenobia bacterium
CTGACGATCTCCGCCAGCGGTACGCCGGCCCGGTTGTAGTCTTCGACCGAGTAGTCAGACCCCCCGATGCGACCCACCGTCGCCCCCCCGGCGCCCTCGACCATGTGGGTGGACTTGCCGGTGTCTTCTTCCAGGTGGATACGCTTGATGCGCACCGGAACGGAGCGGCCATCGACCTCGACCACCAGCCTGCCATCGACCGAGAGGGGCAGATCGTACTGGGAAATCTGATAGTTCTTGGGCATGTCCGGATAGAAATAGTTCTTTCTATCGAACTTGCTGAACGTGGGGATGCTGCACTCGAGCGCCAGGGCGGCCCGCACCAGCAACTCGACGGCCCGTTCGTTGAGTACGGGCAAGGACCCCGGCAGCCCCAGGCAGACGGGACAGGTCAAGGTGTTGGGCTCGGCCCCGAAGCGGTTGGGGCAGCCGCAGAAGAGCTTGCTTCGGGTCAACAGCTCGACGTGGACCTCCAGGCCGATGACGGCCTCGTAGTCGACCCTCGGATCGGCTTTGGCGGCTGCGGTGCGGGACATGAACCCTCCTTTTCGCGGAGTCTCTGCTTCCACGCAGCTTTCGATGTCCCTACCCGCCGCGAACGTAGCGGATGACGTGGCAATCCTCGATGACGATGAGGGCCTCTTCCAACATGCCGTCCAACATCTGCAGGAACGGCTTGATGCGCTCCTCCACGTCCACGATTTCGATCTTGACGGGCAGGTCGTGGGCCAGGTCGACCAACGAGGCCGTATGCAGTCTGGCGCTGGCCCCAAAACCGGCCGTCCCCTGGCTGATGGAGGCGCCCGCCAGGCCTTCCTTTTTGGCCAGCGAGAGAATGGCCTGCCAGAGCGACTGGCCCTGCCAGCGGTCGGACGAGCCCACAAAGATCTTCATGACTTTGGCAGACGATTCGATTCTCATGCCCTCCACCTCAACAACACGTCGGCCATGACCACACCCAGCCCAGCCGCCCCAAGACCAAAAACGACACTGCCCACGATGTTCATGCTGGCGGCCTCCCAGCGCTGGCCATCCACCAGCAGCCGCAGCGTCTCGTATTCGAAGGTCGAAAACGTCGTATAGGCGCCGACGAAGCCCACCGCCACGATCAAGCGCCACCCGTCCCACCAGCCCAGGCGCAGGGCCAGGGTGGAGAACAGCCCCAGAATGAACGATCCAGTGATGTTGATGATGAACGTGCCGTAAGGAAAGCCGATGCCTAGCATCCGTCCGACCAGGTTGCCCACGATATAGCGGATATTCGCCCCGATGAAACCGCCCAACCCCACCAGCAGATAGTTTTGCCAGTTCACGCGTCGCTCCACCGCTGGCGGGCAACTGAGACGATGGCCGCCGTCACGGCCTCGATGCCCAGTCTCGACGTATTCAAGACGACGTGGAAGTTCAACGGATCGCTCCACTCCGTCTGGAAGAAGTAGCGAAAGAAGGCTGCTCGATCCTGGTCGCTCTGGGCAATGATGTCCTTGGCCGGTCCTGCGTTTACCCAGCGGACCTCCATCACTCGCTTGATTCGATAGGCCATATCGGCCACCAGCCTGACGTGCAAGGCATCGAAGAACTTGAGAAAGAAGTTGGCGCCACGGCCGACCAGAATGACGTTGCCGCCGTCCGCGTACTCGCCCATGATCTTCTCCAGGCTTTGAAAATAGCGAGTCGCTTCCTGCGGATGGCTCCACGACGCCATGAGCCCGGGCGCGCGCTCGTCATGGTGGGTGACGTATGGCAGGGTCGTGCCCAGATCTTGCACCTGCCGGTCCAGGATTTCGTGGTCGACGACCTTCCATCCGAGGGCTGCGGCGACGGCCGGCGCCACGCTCGTCTGCCCCGCGCCTAGTTGTCGTGACATCGTGATAATTCCCACCGGCCGCCTCTCGACCTAGGTCTTGGCCTCCATCAGTACCTGCTCGACTGCGGCCCGCGCGCCCTCCGACGTGCGCACGTAGATGGTCACAGTGGGTTGATCGGTGAGCGACGTGCTCTGGTGATACGTACATCCCTGCCCGGTCAGCCGCAGCAGGCTCTCGTCCATCAAGCCGGTGAGGTAGTTGGCGTTGAAGATCAACAGTTCTCGACACTGCAGCTCGAAAGCGTTCTGCTCTGAGTTCCAGCCGATCATCTGGATGGTGCCCAACCCTTCCGCCTCGAACTCTCGCAGGACCTCTTTCAACGTGCCCGGGTGCAGACGAGCCCAACGCCGGCCGAGCTCCAGCATGTCGTCGGCCGCCGCGTGGGTGCGGGAGAGAATGTTCCGCAAGAGGAACGTCACGCCGTCGGGCATGCCGGCCGGCACCAGGGTGACGCCAGCACTGGACGTCCGTGCCCTGCCCAGGGTGGGCGCGGGTACGGGTGCCGGCGCCGGCGGCCAGCCCGTGCCCCGCTCCAGGTTTTCCGACACCTGCTGGGCCGCCGTTTTGAGCTCTTCGATGCGGGTCTCGGCTTCCTCTCGGCGCTCTCTTTCCACGATGAGCGCGGCGTGCGCGGCGTCCAGTTCTTGCCGCAGAGCGGCCTCATCGCCGGCAGTCAGGGGAGCCTGCAGGATCATCTCGTTGCGCTCGTGGGTGACCCGCGCCAGGTCCCTTTCCAGCTCTTCCACCAGGGCTTGCAGCCCTTCGTCGATGGGAGACGCGTGGGCCGCCTGCTCGCGATGCGAGTCTCGCTCCAGGGCCAGGCTTTTCAGCTCGGCGTCCTGCTCATCCACTCGGCGCTTGAGCGCCTCCCGCTCCTTGCGCGCCTCGTCGCGCAGCTCGTCTCTCTCCAGCGTCAGGCGCTCGATGTCGGCTTCCTGTTCCTCGACTCGCCGTTTGAGCTCGCCCGACCCCGGCTCGCCATTCTGCAACTGACGCACCAGCTCGTCTCGCTCTCGCAGGCGCCGCAGCAGGTCGTCTCGTTCCTGCACGACCTTGTCCGAGCCCTGTTCGGCCTCGAGCAGACGCTCGCGCAGGCCGCGGGCGTCCTCCTCCATCTCGGCGAACCGTTTGGCGTCGTCCGGATTGGCGGCCTGCTCGTTGAGCTGGCGTTCCAGCTTGGCCACCTGGGCCAAGGCCTGCTCTGCCTGCGTCGTCAGGCGAGCGACTTCGCTCTGCAAGGCGGTCGCCTTGGTCTGGGCCGTCGTGAACTCGTCGGAGCGCGAGGCCCGCTCCTTCTCGAGCATGTCGATACGGCCCTTGAACTGGGCGTTCAACATTTCCGTATCGGATTGGAGCGCGTCGACCTCGGCCTGCGCTTCCTCCAAGGCCTCCGTCTTGGCTTCCAGCGCCTGCTTCAGCGTGGTGAGCTCGGCGCGCAAGGCCTGACTCTCGTCGGAGACGGCACCGTGCTTGTCCAGCGCCTCCTGATGGGCCTTCTCCTGGGCGGCGAGGCGGGCCTCGAACTGGGCCACGGCCTGATGGTGCGCTTCCTCTTGATCATGCAGGGCCTGCTGCAGCTCGTCCAGCGCCTGCTCGTTCTCCTCCGTCTGCTCGGCAATACGGTTGTCGTAGTCTTTGACGGTATCGTCCAGGCTCTCTTCGAGATCCTTGACGGCAGCTTCCAGACTGGCCTTCTCTGCCGCCGCCGTCTCGGCCAGGGTCTTGTGGTCGGCCTGGAGCGTCCGGTGGTCGGTCTCCAGAGCTTCCACCCGGGTCGCATGCTGGTGGCGAGCCTCCTCCAGCTCACGCCGCACGGTCTCCAGCTCCTGGTGCGCGGCGGCCTTGGAGGCATCGGCGGCTCGCAGTGCCTCGAGCTCGTCCGCCAGCGATTGCCTGGACGACTTCAGATGGCTGAGCTCTGCTTCCATCTCGGCGCGGACCGTGTGGTGCTGCTCCAGCTCCTGGCGCACGGCACCCAGACCTTCCACTTCCTGGGTCAGGTTGGCGTGCGACTCCTCCAGGCCGGCCAGCTTCTGCTGCCAGGCCTCGTCCTGGGCCTCAAGATCATCCTCCAGACGCTGTCGCACACGATCCTGGCTGGCCAGGCGCTCTTCCATGTCGGCTAGCCGCTGTCGATGCTCTTCTCGTTCCCGGGCGGCCTCGTCGCGTTCCTCGGACAGGCGGGCGACTCGCTCATGGACCTCCCCGTGCTGTTCCTCGGCACTCTTCTTGTGCGCCTCCAGGTGCTGCTCCAGCTCTTCGATGCGCTGGTCGCGAGCGTGCAGCTCGCCTTGCAGGTCATCGGCTCGGCCTGCCGCACCCGCGTCAGCCAGGGCGTGCTCCAGCTTCTCCTGCGCGTCCCGGGCTCGATGCTCGGCATCCCGAGCTCGCTTCTCCGCCTCGGCGGCGGCGACCCGAACGCTGGGCAGCTTGTCTGCCTCGGCCGCCTTCTTCTTGAGCTCCGCCTCGAGCGTGCGGATGCGGGCTTCGGCTTGCTCCAGGCGTTCGTCCGCACCACTGTCCGGCTCCGCTTCCTGGTGCAGGATGGTGCGGCGCTTGAGCTCGTCTTCCAGAGCCCCGATGCGCTGGCGCGCGGCTTCCTCGACCTGGCCGAAGGTGTCGGTCAGCGCCGCCTTGTCGTGCTCTCGGCGAGCCAGTTCAGCATGCAGCTCCTCGATCCGCTTTTCCAGCTCGGCCACGTTGCCGGACTCGTCTGGGTGGCTCTTGAGCTCCTCGGCGGCCTCTTCTAGTTGGGCGACCCGACTGCGGGCATGCTTCTCGGCCTCGCTGGCCGCTTCCAGCGCCGCGTGGTGGGTTTTGTCCTTTTCTTCCAGGGCCGCCTCGAGCTGCTTGATGCGGTTCTCCAGCCCGCCGGTATCGACCGACAGGTCTTGCTTGCGGGCCACCCCCGCATCGGCGGCGGCCTCTTCGGCGGCGGCCTGCCATTGGGCGGCCAGCTCGTTGGCGTCACGGGTGCGCTCCCGCTCGCGGTCCAGGTCGGCCTGGAGCCGGTGAAGCTCGTCCTGGGCCTTGGCCAGCTCCTCAGGATCGGCGATCGCCGTGCCGTTGCCGGCCCCCGGAATTTTCTGCAGCATGCCCACGTGCTGCTGCAGCCGGCTGATCTCCGCCACCGCGTCGCCATACTTCTGGTTCATGTCGCGCAGGTTGGACTCGAGCGACATGAGTTCAGCATCCTTGGGCGGACTGCCGCCTGCCTGCGAGTACATGGCGAGGACTCGATACAACTGCTCGAGCTCGGTCTGCTTCACGGCCAGCTCTGATTCCAGGCGCGACACATCCGCGTGTGCACGGCTCACCTCAGAGTCGATCAGTTGTTGGTCCAAAGTCGGTGACCCCCTGTCCTGTGGGTACGGCAGAGTTCTCCGAAAAAGGAAGCCCTACCTGCCCGCAAAGCGAAAGGGAGTTCTACTTACTGATGGTGGAGCGACTTGACGTAGTTGACCACGTCCCACAAGGACTTGTCGTCGGTGAGGATGGATTTCCAGGCCACCATGGGCGACCCCGGAATGCCTTCCGATATAGTTCGATAGACTTGCCAGTCGTCGCCGCCGAATTCGAAGACGCCCTGCGTCAGGTTGCGAGGCCGCAGCGGCAACAGCGTGGCGTTGGGCCCGTCGCCCTTGCCGTCCGGTCCGTGGCAGACGGCGCAATTGGTGGTGAAGGCGTCCTTGCCCCGGGCGATGGATGCCGCGTCGCCTGGACTGGGGTTCTTCTTGTCCTGATCTTCCTTCCATCCTGGCAGGTTGGGAGGCTGCGGAATGAAGGCCACGTCCGGTTCCGGGCTGCTCGAGACGCCGGAGGACGGCATGGCGACGACGGGCGTCTCCGGTTGCTTCGGATAGGGAGGGATGTAGCCATCCCGCCACAAGCTGTCGTGTACGATGATGTTGCACCCGGACAGCGTGGCCAGCAGCGCCGCTCCGCTCAGCCAGAGAGTAAAGGTTCGCAGCTTCAAGACTTCGCGCCGCCCTTCTGCAATTGTCGAATATAGTTGATGACGTCAAAGCGGTCTCGCATCGTGAGGCGGTTGGCAAAAGGCGGCATGGTGTTGGGACCGACCGTGATCTTCCAGAACATGGCGCCGTCGCTGAGTGCGGCGGTGGCGGCCTGGGCCAACGCCGGCGGACGGGGCTTGAACACCTGGCCGACCGGGCCGTCGCCCTGACCGCCCGTGCCGTGGCAGAAGGCGCAGTTGTTGGCGTAGACGTCCTGGCCTCGGGCCAGCGAAGCCGCGTCAGATGCCACCGGGTTCTTCATGCCCTGAAGTTCCTTGGGGATCATGCCCCAGTTCTGGTTCTCGATGCGCTGTACGTCTGGCATGTTGGCGTAACCGAAAACCGGGGGTGCCCCTACCGCCGCCTCTTCAGCCGTCGGCATGGACACCGTTCCAGGCGGTTGCGGCACTTGCTGCTGATCCGTCGACTTCACCGATACCTGGTTGCGCATGCGAACCTCGCACCCGGTCAGGGTACTCAGGCCCAAGAAGAACAGCAGCACGTAGGTCACGATGCTGCGTGCCCCCCGGCCTTTGAGCATGTCGGTCACCTTCTTGAGGCCTTCCGATTCGTCTTCAACGACCAGGGCGATATTGCCGCGGGCGACCGGCAGATCTTCCGCCGGGTGCGGTGAAATCTGGCGGAACGGCTTGGTCTCGAGGAAGAAGAAGATGGCGGTAGTCATCAGCCCGGTGATCATGGCACATTCGTAGGTCGGGATCATGTTGAGGGGCACCGCCAGGATCTGGTGGCCGCTGGTGTAGATGGGCCAGTCGATCTGCGTTCCGGATAGAAAGGCGAAGCCGGTGATGCCGCCGATAAACCAGCACGTCTTGACGTTGCGGCGCATGTTGAAGGGCCGCGTCCGGTGCGGAGGGATTGCCTCTTCCACCAGGGGGTAGGACGACCTGATCTCAATCTTCTGCGGATCGACCCCGCCGTCGACGATCGCCCGGTGGGCGGCCAAGGCAGAGTCTTGTTCGGTAAATTCGGCGCACAGTTTCGGCATCTTATTCTCCCGACTTGAAGTACCCAATGGTCTCGCCCGCAATCTGGCGGGTCAGGTAGCGGGCTCTCGTCTCATGCAGTTCCCAGATCGGCAGGATGGGGAAGACTCGACAAAAGAGCATCAACCCGGCGATGACCGCGGCAAAGGTCATGGCGACGACACTTATCTCGCCAAAGCTAGGAATATAGTTGTGCACATTGCGGGCCAGGTTGTTCCAGACGGCCAGACCCGGCAAGATGATGACGACACGTTCAATATACATGCCGATATTTACGCCGAAGGCCAGGATGAAACACAGCACTTCGTTCTCCCGCAACGGCTTGAAGCCCAGGCAGAAGACCGGGGCCACGAAGTTGGAGAAGAACATGAACCAAAAGAGGGGCGCATATCCACTCTGGAAGTACATATAGAAGTAGTAGTTCATCTTGCCAGGTTCGTGAATGTAGTACTTGGGGAGAAAGTCGTTGAGGTACAGATAGGAGTAGGCCAACGACAGGATCAGCCATACCCGGCCCATCATGTCGAAATGGATGGGCTGGAGGAAATCTCGATACTCTTTCACGTTCCATTTCAACAGGCACATCATGGTCTCGACCGCGGCCACGCCGGAGAAGAGGGCACCTACAAAGAAGTAAGGGCCGAAGACTTCAGAGTGGAACGCCGGCACCAGTTGCATGGCGAAGTCCCACGACACGATGGTGTGCACGGAGATGACGACCGGGAGGATAAGGACGGAGAACAGAGAGGCCGCTTCCTTCACCCGCTTCCACTCCTCGGCCGTCCCACGCCAGCCCCAGCTCAGCGTGGCGTACAGATAGCGGCGCCAGCCCGTCATGTGTGGCCGGCAGATGCCAAAGTCGGGCACCATGGTGACGTACAAGAACACAACGCTGCCGGAGAAATAGGTTGAAATCGCAAAGAAGTCCCACACCAGAGGGCTCTGGAAGTCAGGCCAGATGCCACGGAAGTTGGGGTACGGCATGAGGTAGTAGAACACGCCCGTGCGACCCAGGTGGATGAGGGGGAACGAGGCCGCAGCAGGCAGCGTAAACAACGTGATGACCTCAGCAATTCGGGTCACCGACGATTTCCATTCGGCCCCAGCCAGCCTGAGGATGGCGGAG
>DASYBA010000924.1:0-8193 GCA_036501005.1 Candidatus Xenobia bacterium
GGTCGTATCGAAGGCGACGAATCGGACGTTGCCGTGCGAGTGGAGGGTCGGGTATTGTCGGTGTCTTGCCGCGAAGGTGACACCGTTCAAGCCGGCGCCACGCTGGCCGTCCTCGACGACCGGAGAGCCCACGTTCGCTTCGTCGGCCGGGTGTACTCGAACTGAGGTCGCGCGGCCAGTCCATCAGCCACCCAATGCATGAACCCATCGAGGTGCGCGGCGTCGACGCCGGGCGGCAACTGGACAGCGCCTTTGCCGATACCGCCGATCAGGTCGCCGTCTACCCCATGGTAGTAGCGAAGCCCGTTATAGAAGACATCCGCCAGTGCACTCACGACACAGCACGATAGCATTTGCCTGGTCAACCATGTTGCCGAATTGTAAACTTCGCCTCCTGGAGGCCACTTTGTCACACCGCGTACCATCGGAACTGCTCCAGATCTTGAGGGCGGTGCGAGAGGGTGTCGGGGGTAGGCGGAGGGTTGCAGCCAGGTGAGATATCCCGACTGGACACTTGGGATGCTGGCATTACCGACGACGAATTGTATCGGAATCGCTGAACTCACCCTATGCATTCGGATCGGCCGGCTCCAGGGAGTGAACCTCCAGGTCGAAAGCCGAGAGAGACAGGTTGACGTCTTCCAGAAACGCCAGGATGGACCCGATCAGCGCCAACAGGCAGGCGATGAAGAGCCCGGCCAGCACGTAGGCGCTCTCCAGGCGCATCCATGCTGTCACGAATATGACGATGATCAAGGACGCTGCCAGGAGCAGGCTCAGGGTCGCCAGAGCTATCGACAAGCGCACCAGTCGGGCTCGTCGGCCCAGGATGTCCAACTGCCGCCGAGCATCGAGGTGCCCACTCCGCACGTCGGCCGCCAGTTGCCGGCCGCGGTCCAAGAGGTGGGTGAAGCGGTTGCTCATCGACAGAAGCAAAAGACCCACCCCAGAGATGAGGATGACCGGTCCGATGGAGGTCTGCAAGACCGGGATCAGTTCGTGCAGCGACACCTCAGGCCGTCATGGCCGCCTTCTCTTCTCGGAGTTCCTCGAGCGTCATAGAAACTTCCGTCGACATGTCGCACCTCACTCATGCGCGTCCTGTGAACGCACTCACCTGCACAGTTCGATGTCGGGTCCGAGATGCCCCGCTTGCGGGTCACCGCGCTCGAGAAGCCGAATGCTCAGGCCATCGGTTCCTCCCTCCCGGCGTCGATCGCTTTTCGACTCAGCCGATAGGAAGATTTCCAACCAGCAAAGGAGTATCGCATCATCTTGACGTGGCAAGAGTTTAACGGGCAGTGCCCCGAGATGGCCCATTTCGGGGTATCGAGATTCAGGGTGGGGGTGGTCTATCTGGCGACCATCCGGGCGGATGGCTTTCCACGCGTGCATCCGATTACGGCTTTCCTGGGCCACGGCCATCTGTATGCCTTCATGGAGCCCACCTCGCCGAAGGCCAAAGATTTGCGGCGGGACGGCAAGTACGCCATGCATACCCTGGTCACCGATGGCAATGGGACCGGTGGGGAGGATGAGCCTCGAGGGTCGTCGGCCTGGCGCGAGCCAGGGACGAGGCCTGGAGCTCGTCATAGAAGGCGGCCGGATCCCAGTGCATGTACCCCAACTTCCTGGCCTTGCTGGCCTTCGCCCTGGTGCTGGTGACCGTGAGCGTCCGCCGTTATCGAAACCAACTGGGCTAGGACACCTGCCTCAACGTCAGACTCAGACGCCCCAGGCGCCGGCCCGGGCGTTCCACTGCACACGACTGTCCTCGACATGCCAGCCGCCCAGCGCCAGTTGCGGTGGCTCCCAGACTCGCAGGGCGGCGGCCACGTCCTGGCTCGTGGCCAGGGCGTCCCCCAGGGTCATTACGTTGGTGGCGGCCCGGGCTGTCCCGGTGGCCAGGAGGGGCCGCGACACGAAGGCCGCTTCGCCTACCAGCGCCACTCGGCCCTGCACCATGCGGCCGACCGACACATCCACCACGGCGTGCAGAAAGGGCGGGCTGCTGGCCGACACCAGGGCTTGGAGCGGCCAGCATAGCTTCTCTTTGGCGTCATGGCGCAAGGCACGCTCGACCTGCGGGTCTACACCGCCGGGTGCGATGTGTAACGGATGACGTTTTCCCAGACGATCGGTCAGCAGGCGCGGTAGTTCATACGCCTCGTCGGCGGTTCGATACCAGATCCAGTTGTAGCCTTCGGGTCCGCCGTCGGCTGGGACCGGATAGCCACAAAAATAGGCGTCATCCTGCTCGAAGTAGAACTGTCGGTGCTGAAGCACAGCGGTGGCTCTGGGGGCCACGTCCTCGACGGCCGCCACGCCTCGCCACGCGACCAGGCCGCTATAGGTCGTGCTCACCGTGTTGAAGAGCAACTGGCGCACCGTCGACGTCCCGCCATCGGCAGCCACCAGCAGGTCGGCCCGGGCCTCATGGCCGTTGTCGAAATGAGCGACCACCGAGTCGGCCTCCTGCTCCACCGCGGTAAGCGTGAATCCTGGAAACCATGCCGAGTCGGGCAAGGCGGCGCGCAAGCGGCGGTGCAGGGCATTCCACGTCGTAAAGCGTTCCGAGAGTGGGACGATCAGGGCGGGGTGTCCATCCCGATCCAGAGAGATGCGCTGGCGGGTCACGGAGACGGGGATGTCGGCCGGGTGCAGACCGGCCCGCGAGAAGAGGTCGAGGACCTCCGGGTGCAGCAGCAGGCCGCCGCCCCGGCTCTCCAGCACGTACTTGGACTTTTCGTAGACCTGCACGTGCCAGCCCAGGCTGCGAAGCAGCAGCCCGGCAAACAGGCCGGACAGGGACCCCCCGATGACGACAGCTTTGCCGGGACCCATGGCACCCTCCTTGTTATACACTGTGTGGGTCCATCATGACATGGCACGGGTCGCATCGATATCGGTTCGACACCCTATATGGGCTAAGCGCTAAGGGGCAGGGCGGCCTGCGCCAACAGGGTGCGGAGGGTTTCGCCCTCCAGCACCTCGTGGTTCAAAAGTTCATCCGCCAGGGCTCGCACGATCGCCTCGTTGTGTCGAACTACCCCGGCGGCGGACGTCTCGGCCTCCTCCAGCAGGCGACGCATCTCGGCGTCGACTCGTTCGGCGGTCCCGGGACCCATGGCTCGACGGGGGTTGGCGGTCGCATCCAACATGGACGGCTGCATCCGCTCGTACGTCACCGGGCCGAGGCGGCTCATGCCGTACAGAGTGACGGCCTGCTCGGCGAGATCGGTGGCTTTTTGCAGGTCATCCCCGGCCCCAGTCGAGAGCTTGCCGAAGATCACTCGCTCCGCAGCTCGTCCTCCCATGAGCGTGGCCAGCCGACCGCGCAACTCGTCCTCTTGCAGGAGGAACCGCTCCTCGAAGGGCACCTGCCAGGTGTACCCGAGGGCCGCCAGGCCGCGCGGCACGATGGAAATCTTCTCCACCCGATGGGCGCCCGGCATGAGCGCTCCGACCACCGCGTGGCCCGCCTCGTGGTGCGCGACCCGGGTCCTTTCCGGCTCCGAGAGGATGCGGCTTTTCTTTTCCAGGCCCCCGACCACTCGCTCGATGGCCTCGTTGAGGTCGGCCATGGTAATGGTGGCGCGGGCCACTCGAGCGGCCAGCAGGGCGGCTTCGTTGACCAGGTTGGCGAGATCGGCGCCGACGAAGCCGGGCGTTCGCCGGGCCAGCCCCTCCAGGTCGACCTCCGGCGACAGTGGAACGGCCTTGACGTGCACCCGCAGGATGGCGGCTCGACCCTTCCAGTCTGGAGGGTCCACCGAGATGACCCGGTCGAACCGCCCCGGACGGCGGAGCGCCGGATCCAGAACTTCGGGCCGGTTGGTGGCCGCCAGGATGATGACGCCGGTATTCGGCTCGAATCCATCCATCTCGCTCAAGAGCTGGTTGAGGGTCTGCTCCCGCTCGTCGTTGCCCCCCACCATGCCGCCGTATGCCGTGCGGCTCTTGCCCAGCGCGTCCAGCTCGTCGATGAAGATGATGCAGGGCGCCTTGGCCTTCGCCTGGGCGAAGAGGTCCCGCACGCGGGACGCGCCGACTCCCACGAAGAGTTCGATGAATTCCGAGCCGGAGATGCTGTAGAACGGCACCCCGGCCTGGCCGGCCACGGCCTTGGCCAGGAGCGTCTTGCCGGTCCCGGGCGGCCCGACCAGCAGCACCCCCTTGGGAATGTGGGCGCCCACCCGCGCATACTTGTCGGCGTGACGGAGGAAGTCTACCACTTCTTCCAGTTCGGCCTTGGCCTCGTCGACGCCGGCCACGTCGGCAAAGGTGACGCCGATCTGGCCTTCGGCATAGATGCGGGCGTGGCTCTGGCCCACCGCCAGCGGCCCTCCGGCCCGGCGGGCCATGAACATCCAGATGCCGAGAAAGACGACCGCGGGCAGAATCCAGCTCAGCACAGTGTTCCACCACGGGGTGGGAGCGGGGAGGACCGCCGCGAACCGCACGTGGACCTGGCGTAGGAGCGGGACGAGCGCGCGGTCGCCGGGGACAGGCACGGTGGTATGCAACTCCCGAAACGGCTCCAGGCCACCGAGCCGCTGGCCGTTGGCCTCGTCGACTGGCAGCCGATCGCGTTTGAGAGCATAGGCGATGGCGTCGGCGCCGATCTGGACGACGGCGACCTGTCCGCCCTGAAGCTGGTCCAGGAACTGGGAGTAGCGATCTGGGGGTGGGGGCGGGCTCTGCCCCAGGAGCCACAGCATGAGGACGACGGCCAGCGGGACGAAGATGTTGGCCGCGGTAACGGAGGGGAACGGCTGCTGCTGCTGCTTCGGGCCTGCCATGGTCCCAGTCTAGCAGGCATCCGGCTCTGGGTGGATCGGGTGGTCGCCCGACCGCCGGAACATGGCGTCTGGGGGTGCGAACGGGGCCGTATGGGTTACCATGGGAATGACCATGAGTGACTGCACGCCTGCGGAGGCCGTGGTTGCATTTCATCAGCGAGTCGCAGTTTCGTGCCCTGGGTCGAACCCGGGTTGTGCGCCGCGCCGCCACTTATCCACGCGTGTTGGCGGTGTCCCGATAGCTGACCAGGGCGCTGGCAGAGGTAGGGCGGCCACCCGATGGGCTGGTGTCGGCGTTTCCAATACACTGTAGATGGCCTCGATATGGAGGCCGAAGGAGAAACCATCATGAAACTCGACACCCGTCATCAGGGCACTGCCATTCCCATGGTTCGCGATGTCATGCAGACCCGTCTGATCTGCGTGCGTGAACACATGTCGGTCGAGGAGGTCGCCCACCTGCTCACCGCACACTCGATTTCCGGCGCTCCCGTCCTGGACCGTAACGACAATGTGGTGGGCGTGGTCTCGGTGGCCGACCTGGCGGCCCAGAGTTCGCATCCGCAGTCAGTGGTCACCCATCGGCGCCAGCGGTACTATCATGACCCTGAAGCCGAGTTGCCGGAAGGCTTCATGGTAGAGGACTACTCGCCATCCCGCCTGGTGAAGGACGTCATGACCCCGATCGTGCACCGCGTGCACGAGGACGATCCCATCACCGACGCGGCCGAGTTGATGCTGCAGGCCCGCATCCATCGTGTGCTGGTAACCAACGGCAAGACCATTGTCGGCATCGTGACCACCATGGACTTGATCGGCCTGATCCCGGCCCTGCTGGGTCCGAACTAGAGGAGTGTTCCATGAGAACCGTTGCCGCCATCATGCAGCCGAACCTCCTGACCCTGCCGGCCCGCATGGGGGTGGGAGAAGCTGCCCGGCTGCTGCAGCAGAACCGCATCCATGGCGCGCTCGTCGTCCTCCCGGACGGCGAGCCGGTGGGCGTGTTGTCCGTGGCCGACCTGGCCGCGACGCTGCGCTCCTGGCAGCGGGAGCCCCGAGTCGTTCACCCGCCTTCCCGCTTCTACCATGACCTCTGGCAGGACGACGACCTGGCTGACCTCGAGGTGGTGGAGACGCCGTCCTTGACCGTGCAGGACGTGATGAATCCCGTGGTGTTCAGCATCGACGCCGCCGCCACTTGGACTGAAGCGGTGCGCCAGATGCAGGAAGCCGCCATCCACCGCCTCATGGTCACGGGACCCGAGGGCGTCGTCGGGATGGTGACCTCGTTCGATCTCATGGCGCAGTTGCCGGGGCTTTACCGAACGCTAGCGGTTGTCTAGGGCCCGCCTTCGACAGGAGGCGGGCCTGCTTTTACCTCTCGTGGATGACGTTGAATCCCGAAGTGATGTCCAGGAGTTCTTCTGTCACTGCGGCCTGACGGAGCTGATGGTACTCCCGTTGCAAGGTTTCCAGGCGAACTCCGATGTTGTGTTCGGCCTGCTGCATGGCCGCCAGCCGGGCGCCGCTCTCCGCCTCGATAGAACGGGCCAGGGCCGCGTACAGGGAGGCGAACAGGTACTGTCGGACCAGTTCGCTGCGAATATCGGACGCGGCGCTGAAGATTTGGGGCAGGCTGGAGCCTTTCCAGGGCTTCAGTTGCAGCGTCTGCAGCCAAGCCTGGCTCCACGGCATGAGCGGTTGTCGAACGGCGTGGCATCGTCCGCCCCCGTCCGCTACGTTGTACACCACTTCCAGCCGGGTCGAGCCCCAGGCTTCCAGCCGGACGACCAGGTCGTACACCGTCGTCGCCAGGCCCGCCACGCTGCTAGGCACGGACAGTACGGCTTCGGCGGTCAGACCGTGGCGCCGGAGATGTTCGGCGGCCCGGCTGCCGACGGCCAGAATGCGCGCACCCTCGTTCAGGGTCGGGGTGATGAGGGACTGGTTGAACGTGCCACACATGCCTAGGTCCGAGCCCACGACAATCACGCCGCGGGCCGCCGGTTCGCCTCCCCCAAGCCTTACGACGCCGTGCTGCAACGCCACTTGCATGGCGACCTCCACCGCTTGTTCGAGGGCGTCGACGGCATCGACCGCCTGTTGAAAGGTCCGCAGGGTCACCGCGGCCATGGCTTTCAACGTCCGGGTCAGCGTTGAAAGATCGCGGGCGACGGACAGTGCCCGCAGGTGCTCTTCAGGGGTTGGCATGCAGCGCCTCGCGGGCGGCGGTGAGGATATGGGCCTGCTCATCGGGGGCCAGCGGCTGGCCGGCGGCAATCTTCTCGGCCCGGGCGGGCAAAAGGGAAGCTCTTACGGCGGCCTCTGCCCGTGTCATGTCTGATTCCTCGATCTCGTCGAAGAGCCCGTGATTGATGGCCAGCAGTACGGCGACCTGCTCGCCCACCGCAATGGGCTGGCCGGCCGGCTGTTTGAGGATCTCCCGAACCCGTCGGCCTCGGGCCAGAACGCGTCGGGTCTCGTCGCTCAGCCGGGTATCGAAACGTGAGAAGGCCTCCAGTTCCGTGAAGGCGGCATAGGACAGTTTGAGATCGCCCGCTACCCGTCGATAGGCTGGCAACTGGGCGTCCCCTCCGATACGCGACACGGACATGCCCACGTCGACGGCCGGCAGCACGCCCTTGCTGAAGAGGTCAGGGGATAGCACGATCTGGCCATCGGTGATGGAAATCAGATTGGTCGGAATGTAGGCCGCCAGGTTGCCGGCTTCGGTCTCGACAATGGGCAGGGCGGTCAGCGAACCGCCGGCACGGCGGTGGGTGGCCCGCTCCAGAAGACGCGAATGCAGATAGAAGATATCCCCGGGAAACGCTTCTCGCCCGGGCGGCCGGCGCAACAACAGCGACAAGGTTCGATAGGCCTGGGCGTGGCGGGTAAGATCGTCATAGACGACCAGCACGTCGCCGCCGGCCTCCATGATGGCCTCGCCCATGGCGGTGGCCGCAAAAGGGGCCACGAATTGCAGGCCGGACGGGGCTTCAGGTTCTGCCACCACGACGATGGTGTAGGCCAGGGCCCCCTGCTGCCGCAAGGTGTCGACGACCCGGGCCACAGCCGACCCCCGTTGGCCCACGGCACAGTAAATACAGGTGACGTTCTGTCCGGCCTGATTCAAAATGGTGTCGACTGCCAGCGTGGTCTTGCCGGTCTGCCGGTCTCCCAGGATCAACTCGCGCTGGCCCCGTCCAATAGGCACCGTGGCATCCACCACCTTGACCCCGGTCTGCAGCGGCGTCTGCACCGGCGCTCGTGCCATGATGCCGGGTGCAGCCGATTCGATACGACGTCGTGTGACTGCCTCCAGTGGCCCGCGGTCGTCCAGCGGACGTCCGACCGCGTCGATCACACGTCCGAGGAGCTCCCGGCCGAC
>DASYBA010000925.1:0-7914 GCA_036501005.1 Candidatus Xenobia bacterium
TTTGGCGGAAGAGAGGGGCCTGGAAGGGGTCATGGCCAAGCACCAGGACTCCCGCTACGAAGAGACCCGCAGTCCGAAATGGCTTAAAATCAAGAAGACGGCGACAGTCGACGCGGCCATCGGAGGCTACACGACCCCCCAGCAAGGGTCCCGCCAGAGCCTGGGCGCCGTGGTGCTAGGCCTCTACGAAGACGGCAAGCTGGTGCCTGTCGGACAAGCCGGCAGCGGCTTCAATGCGCAGAACATCCAGCAACTGCTCACCCTGCTGCAACCCCTGCGCACTGACGAGTGCCCATTCGAACCTGGCCCGAAACCCAGCGATCCGGTGGTGTGGGTTCAGCCCCGCCTGGTGTGCGAGGTGAAGTACAACTGCTGGACGTCCGACCGCAAGCTGCGAGGGCCTGTCTTCCTTCGGCTGCGAGACGACAAGGACCCGTCCGAGTGCGCGTTCGAATCCGACACGGTCCCGGCGGAGCCGAGGCCAGCGACTGTCGGTTACACCCAGCTCCTGTCCGACGAGTCCAACAAGCAGACCCTCCAGATCGAGGGCCGCACGCTGACCTTCACCAACCTCGACAAGGTCATGTATCCACAGGACGGCGTGACGAAGCGAGACATCCTGAACTTCTACGATCGCATATCGTCCTATCTGCTGCCGTACCTGCACGACCATCCGCTCAACCTCAAGCGCTATCCGAACGGCATCGAAGGAGAGTTCTTCTTCCAGCGCCACGCCACCGACAAGTTTCCTGCCTGGCTCAGCACCGTTCGTATCGAAACATCGGATGGGAAGCTGGAGGACGTCTTCGTCGCCAACGACCGGGCTACGCTCCTCTACCTGGTCAACCTGGGGTGTCTGGATCAGAACATGTGGCTCAGCACTGCAGGCTCCCTGGACCAGCCAGACGTGCTCCTGCTGGACCTCGACCCGGTCGAAGGGTGCACGGTCGATACGCTGGTGGCGGGCGCCAACGCGTTACACGAGGTGCTGGTGAAACTGGGGTTGCGGGGGTATCCGAAAACCAGCGGCGGGCGGGGCATGCACATCTGGGTGCCGCTCCAGCCGGGGTACACCTTCGAGCAGTGCCGCATGCTCGCACAGGTCATGGGGCACATGGCGGCGCGGCGCCATCCCAAGGTCTTCAGTTTCAACCGCGTGGTGGAAAAGCGGGAGAAGGGCAGGGTCTATCTCGACACGCCGCAGAACCGCCGAGGCTCCAGCATCGCCGCACCCTACGTGCTGCGGGCTTTTCCCGGTGCCGCTGTGGCGACCCCCCTGGCCTGGGACGAGATGAAGCCCGGCCTGGACCCCAAAGCGTTCAACATCCGCACCATGTTCGACAGGCTGGAGAAGGTCGGCGACCTGTTCCGCCCCGTCCTGGACGACAAACAGAGCCTGGAGGCTGCCATCCACACGCTGGAAGGCTAGAGTCGCAAGCGTAGCAGGTGCTTCTGGAGCTTGCCAGTGGGGGTGCGGGGCAGGTCGGCAGCGGCCACGAAGACGATGCGGGCGGGGCGCTTGAAGGGGGCCAGGTGTTGTTCGCACCATGCGTGTATCGAAGCCTCCGGCACCCCCGCGCGGGGCACGACCACGGCCAGCACCGTTTCGCCCCAGACGGCATCGGGCATGCCGATCACGGCCGCCTCGGCCACGTCCGGGTGTCGATGCAGGACCTCTTCAATCTCTTTCGGATAGATATTCTCCCCGCCCCGGATGATCATGTCCTTGGACCGTCCGACGATGGTGAAGTAACCGTCCTCGTCCTGCGCCCCCAGATCGCCAGTGTGCAGCCAGCCGTCCTTCAAGACGGCTGCCGTGGCTGCTTCGTCTTCGAAATAGCCCCGCATCACGTTGGGACCTCGTACCAGGATCTCGCCCACCTGCCCGGGCGGCGCGTCGATGCGCATGTCCTGCCCGGGCAAAGGCAGTCCGATACTGCCGACTTTCCTCGCACCGTCGACGGGATTGACCGACGACACGCAGGTGGCTTCGCTCAGCCCGTAGCCCTCCAGGATGCGAATGCCGAAGCGGGCCTCGAAGCGTTCGAAAACTTCCACCGGCATGGGCGCTGCCCCACAGATGCCGAAGCGCAGGGTCGATAGATCCAGGCTCTGGCGATCCCGAGTCAACAAGATCGCATAGACCGTCGGAACCGCCGAGAAGTAAGTGACTCGGTAGCGGGCCACGTCGGCAAGAAAGGTATCGGGCGCGAAGCGGGGGAGGAGCACCGTCTGGGCCCCAGCCAGCAGCGGGCACACGACGGTCACGACCTGGGCGTTGACGTGAAAGAGCGGCAGGATGCAGAGGAAGCGGTCCGCCGCCGTCAATCCAATCGTGCGGACGGTCGTCTCGGCGTCCCAGAGGTAGTTGGCGTGGGTCAGCATGACGCCTTTGGGTCGGCCGGTGGTGCCCGACGTGTAAATCAGGCTGGCCAGAGCGTCTGGGGCGGGATGCGCACCCAGGGCTCTCTCTCCGGCCTCCCCAGGCGGCGTGGCTGCGTCGATGACCAGGGCGGGGCGGGCGTGCTCGATGATGTAGCCCGCCTCGTCCGTTGTCAGTGCCGGATTGATGGGGCATGCGACGGCTCCGGCCCGCCAGATGCCGAACAGCCATTCGACATAGCGTGGGCTGTTGGGCATCATGATGCCGACCCGGTCCCCCGGGCCAATGCCCCGCTCGGCCAGGCCCCGGGCGATCCTCGTAGCCCGGGTCGCCAGCTCCCGATACGATAGGGACTCATCCTGCCAGAACAAGAACGGTCGGTCCCCGTGTTCGGCCGCCCGAGCTTCCAGGAGCTCCGACAGGGTCACTTCAAGGCTTCACGGGCCAGAATAAGCTTCTGGATCTCGGAAGTGCCTGCCCCTATCGAGAGGAGCTTGGCATCCCGCAAGAGGCGCTGTGCTGTCGAATCGGCCCGCAAGGCTTCCAGCCCGATCAAATCCACCGCGGCGTGCGCCAGTCGACAGGTGATGTCGGCTCCGTACAGCTTGGTGACCGAGGCCGGCACGGTGACCCGCTCGCCCTCCTGCAAGGCCCGGGCGGCTTCGTTGCCCATGGTTCGGGTGATGGCGAGGGCCGCCGACGTCTCGGCCAGCAGTTCTTGCCACGCTTGCGATGGCCCGGCGGACGCCCGCAGAACGTCGTACAAGCTCCTCAAGATGCCGATGGAGACGCCCGACAAGAGCGTGCGTTCGACATCCAGGCAGCGCATCATCAAGCGGCCGCCGGCACCATCCTCGCCGATGAGGTTCTCGGCGGGTACCCGGCACTCCTCGAGAATCAGCTCACTGGTGGGTGAGCCGCGGAAGCCCATCTTGACCAGGTTCTTGCCCACCCCGAAACCGGAAAACTGCTTCTCCACTATGAACAGCGACACGCCCGCGTCCGTGCGCGCGAAGAGCAGCACCACGTCGGCCACGGAGCCATTGGTAATGAACGTCTTGACCCCCGACAGCCACCAGTAGTCTCCGTCTCGTTCCGCTCGAGTGGTCGTGGCCGTGGCATCGGACCCCGCGCCCGGCTCCGTGATGGCGAACGCCCCGACCAGGTTGAACCTGGCCAGGCCCGGCAAGTACCGACGGCGCTGGGCTTCGGTGCCGAGGAGCCACAGGTTGTGCGCGCAGAGAAAAGCGTGGGCGCTATAGGACAACGCGATCGAGGGCGACGCGGCCGAGATGGCCGCACCGGCCTCGTTGCAATCGACCAGTGAGTAGCCGCCGCCCCCGTACTCCTTGGGCACGGAGGGCGCCATGGACATGACGCCCGCCAGGGCCCGGAAGATATCCGCCCGCCACCGATCCTCTCGATCGATGGTCGCAGCGTGCGGCGCCACCAGGTTGCGGGCCGCCTCCTCGGCGATGGCTGCAAAGGACTGCAAGGAGGCCGCCAGGTCTGTCATGGCCACGGCTTTCTCCCCCGCCAGTCTCGGGCCCTCTCACCCTGCGGGCCGATACCCCCCGGCCCCCTCCATGCTATGATGGCGTCAATGGAGATCGACGCTTGCTGATTCTAGCCTGGCTGGTGGGGGCCATCCTCCTGCTGTCGCTCGTCGTAGCCGGCTGCATGCTACGCCCCTTCAAGGAGCCGCACCGGGAGACGCCTGCCGACCACGGGCTGGGGTTTGAAACCCTTCGCTTTCCCGTCCCCGGCGGCAGCCTGGCAGGCTGGTTCCTGTCGCATCCGGATGCCCAGGGACGCACCATCGTGCTCCTGCATGGCATCTGCAGCAACAAGTCGCGGTTCATCGAGCATGGTCGGGAGCTGCAGCAGCGGGGGTTCAACGTGCTCCTGCTTGACCTGCGAGGGCATGGCGAGTCGAGCCGAGGGATTACCACCTATGGCGTGCGAGAGCAGGAAGAGGTCGGCTACGTTCTGGACGCCCTGTCCGAGCGCGGTGACGTCGACGCCATCGTGCTGATGGGTCACTCCATGGGCGGCGCCGTCGCCCTGCAGACGCTGCCTCACCCCAAGGTGCGGGCCGTGGTGGCAGACAGCGCCTTCTCCAGCCTGCCCGAGGTGCTGGCGCACAGGACCCGTCGCTTCCGGCTGCCGGCCCTGCCGCTGCTGGCTTTGGCCCGCCTGGGCGTGACCCTGCTGGGTCAGTTCGACCTGCGCCAGGTGTCGCCGCTGGAAACGCTCAAGGCCACCGACAAGCCGGTGTTCCTGGTGCACGGCACGGCCGACCGAAGCGTTCCCCACAGCCACAGCCACCGCATGGCGACCGAAGCCCCGCACGCCTGGCTGTGGAGCATTCCCGACGTCGGCCACCTGGACGCCTGGCGGGTGTTGGACTACTTCGATCGGGTCGCCCTGTTCGCCCACGCCGTCTGTAACTGACTGAAGGAACCCCCGAGGGGGCGGCTAACCCGGGGCGCCATGAAAAAGCCTCGACCTACTCGGCGCTATCTGCTCTGGTCCTTTCTCTTCTGCCTGTCCGTCTCGCTGCCCGGCTGGGCTGACTCGCCCCCCGACCTGGCCCGCCTGGCCGCCTCGCCGGGCACGCCCCACGAGGTCCGCCTGCACGTCGAGCAAGAGCTACGGGGCTGGTTTGCCTCCGACGTGCACGTCAGCGACCCGCGGGAGGCCCCGTTGTGGCAGGGCGTGGCCGATTGGATGGCCGAAGACGCGGTGGCCCAGGCCCATCCCGATGTCCGCCTGCTGGACGCCGCGGACCAGGCCTTCACGCTGTTTGGGGACGAGGACGGGGTGGGCGACGACCCGCAGGTCCTGGTGGGCGGGAAGGGCTCGTCTCGCAAGGCCGTGGCGCTCCTCCGCATGTTGGACGCGTGGCTGGGGCACGACGCCGTGCGACAGGGCCTGCAGAGCTTCGTGACCAGCTACGACGGGCGCCCGGTGACCGCCGAGGATCTGTGGACGGCCATCCAGTCGAAAGCGGGGCCCGCCGGGGCTCGCTTGCACGTCGCCCAGGTCATGACGAGCTGGATCAACAACCTGGGCTGCCCCCTGGTGACCACGAAACTGGTTCACACCCCGCATGGGCTGGCGGTCGAGGTGTCGCAGGAGGGATTCACCCTGTATCCGGGTACGCCCCCCAAGAACGCCGATCAAGAGTGGGCCATTCCGCTCCGCATCCGATACCAGGACGGCACCGGTGTGCAGGAAGTGAAGACCGTGCTGGAGGGCAAGATGAAGGACGTTCCTCTGCCCGCCGAGGGCAGGGTGCAGTGGATCTATCCCAACGGGGGGGGCATGGGGTTCTATCGGACGGCCATGCCGGAACCCGAGCTGCGGGCGCTGCAAGGGGGCGTGGCGTCGCTTTCCGAGCCGGAGAAGGCGGCTCTCATGACCAATCAATGGCGCCTGGTTCGACACGGCAGCGCCCACGTCGCCGATTTTCTGGACCTGGTCGCGGCCACGGCGTCGGACGCCGATCCGAGCATCGCACAGATCGACGGGGAGGAGCTTGGGTTCGAACGGAGCCAGGTGCGGCCGGAAGATCGGTCGGCCCTGGCATCCTTGACGGCGGAGACCTTTGCCCCCTTTGTCGAGAAGTATGGCTTGCAAGCGCGCCCGCCAGAGCCGTGGGCTGTGACCACGACGCGCTGGGGGGTGGTCCAGGTGCTGGCCGCGGCCGGCGACGCCGCTGCCCAGCAGGAGATGCAGTCGTGGACCGGTCGCTGGCTGAAGGGCGATCCGACGGTGTGGGATTGGATGGTGGCCGAATCAGACGACACGCAGGTGTTCGACAAGCTGACGGAGCGCTTGAAAGCGAAGCCGGGCCAACGCATGGAAACCCTCGAGCTGCTGTCTCGCATGCGGGGGTCTGCCAATGCGAGCCGTTACGTCAACCTGGTGCTGGGGTCCGACATGGAAATGCTGGACGCCGACCGGGCCCGGGCCCTCGTCTATCCCATCCAGACGGACAACGCCCAGGGCATGGACGAGGTCTGGGAAGCGCTCAAGAACCGCTACGAGACGATCCCCAATGTCGACACGGTGGTTCGAAAGTATGCCGTCTCACCGTATCGCTCCGAGCTCGATCGGCTGGTCTCCAGCAAGGGCGCCGACAGCACCAAGACGGCCCTGGCGCAGGCCGAGGGCCTGGGGCCGGGCGACACGCTGGCGACGCTGCCCGATCAGCTCCACGATTACCTCCACCACAAGGTGAGCTCAGCGCCTTTGCCGCGTCACCACCGTCACTGACGGCAGCGCGTGAAAAGGGCCGGTCTTGCGACCGGCCCCTTTGGATTGGGAGATCTACGACTGGGGCTTGGCTTGCTGGGTGTAGACGGGGTTCGATAGACCCTCGACGACGTCGTGCGCCATCATCTCGTCGCTGGAAATCCCGCCCGGGAGCTGCAAGGTGGTCAGCAAGCGCCGGTACGCCTCGTCGGGTCGGCGATACACCTCGGCTCGCACAAAACAGGCCGACGGCGTGTCCAGGCTTACGTCTCCGGCCGGGCCGTCGTGCAGCACGCCCTGATCGGTCAACACCCTGACGCGGGTACCGTCCTCGATATCGCCGATAACACGAACATTCAAACGGGTTCCCACCGCCACGGTCTCTCCCATGACCACCTGGCCATCCCGCTCAATCCAGACCCATGGGCCGGTCGGAGCTTCTGCCACGCTGACCTTGCCAGACTTCAGTCCAGCCACGATGTCTCCATCGGCCCACACCCGAGTGGCGGGTGACCCCACCTGGTTTAACGGCTGATCCGGATCGGGCAGGTGCGGCTGGTGCCGATCGCTTCCGCCCACGGCCACTAGACGCGCCCCAGCCGCCAGGCGCCGGTGCCAGCGCGCCACCGACTGCCAGTTGCGCCCCGCCCAGACGCCGTTCCACACCTCGACACCGTCGAAGTGCCGGTCCCAGAGATCGTCGCCCCATTCCCAGTCGCACCCTGTCTGCTTCGGATGCGCCACGAACCATAGGCCACCCCGCCGTCGGCCGTCTTCGACCAGCGCCACCAGCTCTTCGCGGTTGTGGGCCCGAAAGTCGACCCAACCGTCCGCATTCAATACGGTCGCATGGCCCCGATAGGTCGTCATCTCCTCACCCGTCAAGGCGATCATGCCGGTGTTCCGCAACCAGGCGTGATGGCTGATAGTGTTGTGATCGGTGACGCCCAGGTAGTCCAGCCCCCGAGCGCGGGCCATGGTCAAGAGTTCCTGCAGGGTGCCTTTCGCATCCGAATGTTCCGTATGGCAGTGCTGGTCGCCGACGTACCAACCGGGTCCAGTCAGCCCGCTACCCACCACGGCCGGTGGCACCACCGCCTCGGCCCAGGGTTCCTCCAGTAGTTCGATATCGACCAGCACGTGCGCACCGCCGGGCATGATCCGATACAGCCCCAGGATGACGTGCCACTGTCCGGCCGGCAGCAGGCCTGGCAGGTAGCCCGGTGTCGCCCACTTTTCCGACACGGTGAACTCCCGCCGAGCACTCCCGC
>DASYBA010000926.1:0-5159 GCA_036501005.1 Candidatus Xenobia bacterium
TGTCGCGACATGCTCAGCTCGACGACGAGCTGCCCACGGGGCCCATCCGCGGCCAGCACTGCTTCGGGTGCACCGCCGGGCGGGCTTCACTTGAAGCGGCGCCATCGCCTGAGGCCCGGTCGGGCCTCTGCTCCCCTCGACCTGACCGGTCGGTACCGGACGCGGGGCTGGTCACCAGGGTTGACAATCGAAGTAGGAATTCATACAATTTAAGTATGAAGGCAATCGTCTCGGAAAAAGGTCAGGTGACTATTCCCAAAACCCTTCGGGAACGGCTGGGCATCAGGCCCGGGCAGGTCCTGGACTTTATGGATGAGGGAGGGCGCCTGGTGGCGGTCAAGGCCAATGCTACCGACCGGATCCAGGAGGCCTACGGCCTTCTCAACAGGCATGGAACAACCGCCCGCTGGATCAAAGACCTGCGCGGGGAGCCTGATGCTGTCGGCGAATGATCACGGCGATTGACACGAGTGTCCTGCTCGATGTTTTGCTGGGTGATCCCACCTTTGGTGCCGCTTCCGTGGCAGCACTACGGGCCGCCATCCAGAGCGGCCGGGTGGTGGCTTGCGAGGTGGTCTGGGCCGAGGTCTCGGCCGTCTTTACTTCGTCGAATGCTGTCAAGCCAGCCTTCGGGGCCCTGTCCGTCGAATTCGATTCAATGGACGTGGCCAGTGGTATTGTCGCCGGAAACTCGTGGAAACAGTATCGACTCGCGGGAGGCAAGCGTAGCCGGATGATCGCCGACTTCCTGATCGGTGCCCACGCCTTGCACCAGGCCGATCGGCTGCTGACCAGGGACCGGGGTTTCTATCGCACGTACTTCAAGAGCCTGCGCCTGGTGACTCCCTGAAACCCGCTGGGCCCCCCGAGCCAAACCTATCGGTTGAACGCAAACGTTCGCTCTATGGGCGCACATGCCCCGCGATGTTCGTTTCCTGCAGCGCACTGTGCGCTGTAGCAGCGAACGTCTACCCCTCGATCAGCACCACGGACTTGGACTTGGTTTCCGGAAACACCACCCGCAATAGAAGCAACAGGGCACACACGCCCAGCACGTTGAGAGCGGCATCCGCCCACAGGGGCCCTTTGACCCCCCAGCGGTCTTGCGCCAGCCCGTCCAGGGCCAGCGTGTAGACGATGGCGGTGTTGCCCACCGCCGGGAACACCGAATACAAGGCGGACGCGGATTGGCTCGCCGTGCCCACGATCTCGTACACGACGGCCGAGAAGGCGGTGTAGGCCAGCCCCGTGACGAGAAGATAGACGGCGACGCCCACGACGAACGTGGTAGGCGTCGAGGGGAATAGCGACATGGCACCGGCCACCAGGGCGGTCAGGACGCCTGACATCAGGTAGGCCGTACGACGGTTGACGCGCTTGAGCAAAAAGCCGGTGGCCAGGCAGCCGCCTGCCGTGATGAAGCTGCCGAGGTACCCGTTGACGAGGGCGATGAGGTTGTCTCCGGCCGCTTTGGAGAGGCCGTGCATGTAGTCCGGTCCCAGCGCCGAGAAGAGGTTGCCGAGGGCGACCGTGCCGACCGGGGAGATGCAGAAGAGGAGGCCTGTCCAGCCCCGCCGGGACTTCACTGCGATCCATACGTGTCGTCCCATTTCGCCCAGATGCTTGAGCAATGGCTCCCGCGAGGGAGGGTCTTCGGTAATGCTGAGGGCGGCGAGAGACGGCGCCACCACCATGATGACCAGGCCCACCGCGGCCAGGTGCGCCGAATGGCCGACCAGGGTCATGACCAGGCCGCCCCCGAGGGCCGCGGCTCCCAGGTTGGCCGCGTTGACCCACCCGGCGGCCGTGTCCCGCAAGCGTTCCGGCAGGGTGGTCGACACCAGCGCGCCGTTGCACGAGCCCACCAATCCGGTGAGCGCCTGACCCGCCACGACCAGGAACGTGTACATGCCGATGTGCTGGGGCAGGGACACCTCCAAGGACATGCCCAGGCAGACCCCCCCCAATATCGAAACGAGCACCAGCCAGAACCGCCGAGGGATCCACAGATCCAGCACCGGGGCCCACAAGAACTGCCATGTCGAGGGCACCAGGGCGAGGGCCGTGAGGGCGGCAATCTCCTTGACCGGCAGGCCGGCGCTGCGCAGGAAGAACGGCATGGCCACGCCCGAGTACGTCCCCGCCACCCCGAACGGGATATTGGTGATGCCGAAGATCCACGCCGGCGGGTGGCGGGCCTCCAGGTCAGCTTCGCGGGCGACCAGATCCGATTCCATTCGGCCCTGATTCGCCTCCCCCGGCCCCAGGAGCCTGCCGGCCCCCGCGGAACAAGTGGCCCCGTGCAGCCGCAACCGCTCGAAGACCACGATGCCAACGACCTCCGTCTCTTCCTGGAAGACATCTGCTGTGAGATGTGCCGTTTCGACGAATCGGCCAGCGGCCTCGATCCGGGCCAGGTTCGTATCGATCGGGAAGTGCGCCTGGCCCCGGAAGCCTTCGCCGACATCCGCGTCCAGGTACCCGGCAAGCTGCCCTACTACTTCGAGGTCAAGTACGGCTACCCGCCCGCCGCCATCCTCCGCAGCCTGAAACGAAAGTACGGCGCCATGCAGCCGGATGGCTGCGACCGCATCATCATGCTGGTCGACGAGCCGGGGGCGGTCGTCGAGGCCGACGTGCGGGCCGCCCTGCACGTCCCCCTGGTGGTGTGGCGGGAGCACGACCTCCTGCGCCACGTGGGGGAGTGCTTTGGCATTCAACTGACCAGCCTCTCGACCGGCAGCCTGCAGGACCTGCGCACCCAGGTCGACCGGGCCCAGGGGTTCGCCGCTTTTGGCGGGCCATCGCTGAGCGACTATGTGCACGACCACCTGCGCAGCAGCCTCCTCTGGCACTTCGCCTTCTGGCGCCTGGGCCAGTTGCGGGAGCAGTACGGGCTGGCCGACCGCGACATGCTCTCGCCCGGGCGCTATCAGAAAGTCGTCGTACTGCTGGCCGATCTGTGTTCCTTTTCCGCCTTCGTGCGAGATACGCCCGACCCGCAAATCGTGCGCCACATGCTGACCGACTTCTACACCAAGGCCCGCCACCAGGTGGTCAACCGAGGCGGCATGTTGTCGCAGTTCGTCGGCGACGAAGTAGTGGCATATTTCGGCCTGCCCGACCAGCACCCGAGCGCCGCTTTCGATGCCTGGGAGACCGCCCTCGCCCTGGTCGACATCGGCGAGGCGGTGGCGCACGAGTGGCAGCGCTCCATCGACCACGTGGAGTTGACCGGCGGCGTCCACATCGGCATGGCCATGGGCGATCTGGAAGTCTTTCCGCAGCGCAGCTTCAGTCGAACGCACATGGGCCAGGTCGGCGACGCCATCAACATGGCGGCTCGCTTGATGAACATGGCCGGCCCCAGCGAAATCGTCATGACCAACCTGCTCTATCGACAACTGCAAGACACCATCGATCCGCTCGAGGAGCAAGAGCCGGTCGACGCCAAGAATATCGGCCGCATCAAGAGCTGGAAGCACCGGCGAGCATGACGGTTCGACCTGCTCGGCGAAATGTCCGGCTGCTGCAGCGAGACGTCGCAGAACGCATTGCGGCCGGGGAAGTCATCGAGCGCCCGGTCTCCGTCGTCAAGGAGCTGGTCGAGAATGCCCTCGACGCGGGGGCCCGCCGCATCGTCGTCGACCTGCGCGAAGGCGGCCTCGAATCCATCCGCATCCAAGACGACGGCGGCGGCATGACCCGGGACGACCTGGGCCTTGCGGTGCAGCGGTTCGCCACCAGCAAGATCGACCGCTGGGAAGACCTGGACGCCCTCACCACCTACGGCTTCCGAGGCGAGGCTCTGCCCAGCGTCGCCGCCATCAGCCAGCTCGAGGTCAGCAGCCGCCCGCCCGACAGCCCGTGGGGCCACCGCATTCTGTTGCGAGGCGGGGAGCTGGTGCGCCTGGAAGAGGCCGGCGTTCCCCCCGGGACCACAGTGTTGGTGACCGAGCTTTTCTATAACACGCCGGCCCGCAAGAAATTCTTGAAGGCTCCGGTGTCCGAAGCGGCCCGGGTCCAGGAGCTCGTCGGCGCCATGAGCGTCACCGCGCCGGAGGTGCACTTCACGTTCCGCCACAACGGCAAGGAGCTGCTCGATCTGCCCGCGGGGGCCGAGGTGACGCTCGATCGCCTGCGCCGCATCTGGGGCGTCGCTCGAGAGCAGACGTTCGTGGGTGTGGACGGGCCGCCGGTGGAGGGCTGGCTGTCTACACCCGACCTGCTCTGGCCCAACCGCCGCAAGCTGCTGCTCTTCGTCAACCGCCGCCTGGTCAACACGCCCGCGCTGAGCCACGCCGTCGCGGACGGCATGGGGGCGGGGCGAGGACGTTATCCTTTGGGGGCCGTCTTCGTGACCGTCCCCGGAGACGAGGTCGACGTCAACGTCCACCCGACCAAGGCGGAAATCCGCTTCCGCGACGCCGACCAGGTGTTCCGGCGGGTTCGCCAGGCCGTGTCGCGCGCCCAGCCCGTGATGACGTCGCCATCTCGCGCCGTGCCGCTCCCGCTCCCGCCCACCGACTGGCGCCACGCCGCCCTCGAACCCTTCGCCGCCTGGCCTGACCCCGTCCCCGCCCGCACCAGCGCCTCCGGTCAGACTGTCGATGGCTTGGGCGTCGCCCTGGTCGGGGGCCGCGTGTGGGTGGTCGACCCGCACGTCTGGTTTGAGCGCCGCCTACGCCAGCGCATGGAGCAGCCAGGCCGACCCTTGTCGTTGGTGTTTCCCGTGCTGGTCGAGCTGCCGGCCCCCCTGGTGGAGAAGGTATCGTCTGGCCTGCCCGGGCTCGAAGCCATGGGGCTTTGCCTGGAACGGTTCGGCCCCGTCACGTTTGTGCTGCGCAGCGTGCCGGAGGGGGGGGAGCGCCTGGCAGACAGTGGCCGGCTGCGCGATCTCTTGACTCGGACCGCGGTCGGGGAGGCGTGGCTGGCGCGCTTTCGGGCCGCCGCTGCCTGCGCGGGGGCGCCCGAGGAGGGCGACGCGGAGCAACTCCTGGCCGAGGTGGTCGACGAGGACCTGCGGCCGGAGGCCGGCGCCCACGGCCGGGCGGCGGTGCTGCAGCTCGACGGCGAGGCCCTGCGGGCCCTCCTGGCAGAGGGGGCCCCAGCGAAGCGGAGGGGGACGGCAGCCCTCGAGCCCGGGGGCGAAGCCGAGC
>DASYBA010000927.1:0-7719 GCA_036501005.1 Candidatus Xenobia bacterium
TCAGGGGCTGGTCGAGAAGGCCTATCAGAAGCAGGCCGACGCGGCCGCCTACAAGTTCTTCCCCGGCATGTGGTCCGCGCATAGCCACGACTTTGTCGGCTACGGGCCGCACGACAAGCCCTTGAACCTGGCGCGCCAGCAGGCCGAGACCGAGCAGATGTTGAGCAAGTCCCTGCACGTCACGGAGCGCTTCAAAGTGCTGTCCTTTCGGGCCGCCAACCCCAGTCATGCCCGCTGCCGTGTACACGACACCATGGTGTTCGAACAGTCCGCGGGCACCTTGACCGTCGACAGCGTGTCGACCGACGACTGGGTGCTGACCCGTCACGGGTGGCGCATGACCGCCAGCCGGCTGGATCAGCAGAAGCCCTCCTGGAGCAAGCGGTCATGATGGACATCGATGCCCATCCGCTGGTCCAGGAGCTGCTCATGCAGCAGGACCGGCTGCGCAAGACGGTCTGGGCCCTGGCCATCCTGCTGATCCTCTCGGTGGCCGGCGGGGGGTACCAGTTCGCCCGACGCCACTGGCCTCGATCTTCGGCGGCGACGGGACTCACCGTGGTGCCCAACGGCGATCCCACCATCGCGATGGTGAACGGCGAGCCGCTCCAGAAAAGCGACGTCGACGCCGCCCTGGAACATGTCCACGGCTGGCCCGTCTTGCAGAACCTGGTGCGGGAGAGCCTGGTCTTCCAGGCGGCCCGGCAGAAGAAGCTGCACCTGGACGATCCTGACTCGATGCGTGCCCAGCAGGCCGTGCAGGGCCAGGGAGCCGGCTTGACCGTGGAGGTGCGCAAGGTGCAGGCCCGACTGCTCCTTCGCAAGCTGGCTCTGGCCGACGTCACGCCGTCAGCTCGCCACCAGTTCTACGAAGAGTTCAAGCCTGAGCTGACGCAATACGAGGTCTTCGTGCTGCTGGCCCGGTCCGCGGCCGAGATCGCCAAGCTCAAGGCCGAGCTTAAGAGCGGCCAGGGCATGGTGGAGCTCATTGGGCGTCCCGGCCACCTGGGGCGTCGTCTGGGATTCATGACCATGAGCGAGATCGAGGCCCGACTGGGTCCCCCGGTGGCCGATGCCGTCGAGGACGAGCCGGCCAACAATCCGCCCACCCTGGGGCCCTTCGTGATGTGGCGCGGCTCGATTTTTGTGCGCATCAACAGTGTGAAGAGCAGTGATACCGATCTGGCCTTGTCCGTCGACGATGCGTTGGCGGCGGCCGCGGCCACTGCCACCCTGGAAAATCTGGCGCGGGCGGGCAAGGTCACCTATCCTTTGGCGGAGGCTGACACCAAGAACCGTGCGACGGCCGCTTCGGCATCGCCCAACGCCCCGCCGCAAGACAACGTGTTTGGCGAGGTGCCCGCAGCCGTCAAGGAGCGCCACGTGTTTTCCGGTCTGCCGAGCGCCCAGCCGGCCGAGACCAGCGAGCATCCTAAATGAGGCGCGATCACAGGAGGCACGACCATGGCTAGAATCCGCAAGACACATAAGCTGGAAGGCTTCTCCGGGCGCGTGGGCAAGCACCTGAAGCTGCAGGACAAGGCTGACGGGCGCAAGCAGATCGAGCACCATCCGGCCCCTGGACCCCACACCGAAGACCAGTGGGAAGTCTTCAAGGAGGCTGTCGCCTACGCCCGCCAGGCCCAGAACCTGCCCGAGTACCAACATGAGGCAGAGGTTCGCCACACCAGCGCCTTCAAGGTGGCGACGGCCGACTTTCTGCACTGTCCGGAGATCGTGCGGGTCGATCTCGAGAACTACCACGGGCACATGGGCGACCCCATCGACATCGAGGCACACGCCGACGTGGCGGTGACCGGGGTGGGTCTGCTGCTGCTCGATGAGGAGAACCATCTCCTCGAAATGGGCATGGCCCAAAAGCACGGGGACGTCTGGCGCTACCTCGCCACCCACGAGGCCCGCAGCCACCATCACATCCGCGTCATCGTCGACGCCGCCGATCTCCCAGGCCATCTCACCGAAAGCCGGATCGAAGTAGACGTCTGAGCCCTCAGGAGGGGGTTGGCGACGTCCATCTCCAATTGTTGTTGAGCCGGGCATGAGCGAGGCATGCTATGGTGAGCAGAAAAGTTGGAGGGAGCATTGATCCGGCCTGACCTTTTACTGCTGACGCGGTTTGCCCCGTCGTTCGTCCAGGAAAACCCCATGCCTCGCTCTCGCCTGCTGCAGCGCTTGAAGGCCTCGGAGGCCCGCCTGGTGCTCGTCTTGGCCCCGGCCGGCATGGGCAAGACCACCCTCATGTACGACTACGCCCGCAGCGCGCGCCATCCGGTGGCCTGGCTGTCGGTGCACGACACCGACACGGATGCTCGCATGATGGCGGCCTACCTGGTCGAGGCCCTGGCCCGCAAGTACGAGGGACTCGCCTCCTGCCGCCAGTTGCTCAGCCTCGCCGCGCCCTCGCCGGCATCCGCTGAAACCCTCCTCATTTCGCTCGTCAACGACCTGGCCGGCGTCGCTGGGCATAAAGAGCTGATCCTGGACGACATTCATTTCGTCCTGCAGCAACCGGACATCGTGGAAGTGCTGAACTTCCTCGTGCATCACGCCCCGGCGGGCTTCCGCATCCTGGCCACCAGCCGCACCAGTCTGCCCCCCCAACTGCGGTTGGCGACGCTCCGTTCCAAGGGGGCCGCGGTCGTCCTGACGTCGGAGGATCTGCGCTTCACCCACGCCGAGGTGCTGGAACTCCTGCGCTCCCGCTGGCCCGAACTGGCCAACGAAGAAACGGTCGCCCTGCTTCTCGCCCAGACCGAGGGCTGGGTGACGGGCATCGAGCTGGTCCGCCAGGCGTGGCGCGCTTCCAGCCCAAACGACGTGATGCACGCCCTGCGCACCTTGCAGGGCAGTAATGGACTGGTCTTTGACTACCTGGCCGAGGAGGTCTTGTCTCGCCTCTCCCCCGACCTTCGCCGCTTCCTCCTGCAAACGTCTGTGCTGGAAGCCTTCGACGTGGATGCCGCGCAGGCCGCCACCGGCAGCCCCTCGGCGGCCGACATGCTGGCCCGGCTGGACGAGGGGGGCCTCTTCCTGGTGCACCTGGATCAAGAGCGGCGGGTCTTCCGCTATCACCACCTGTTCTCCGAGTTCCTGCGGGCCGTCGCCACCCGGGAAACGCCCGCCGCGGTGCTGGCCGAGCAGCACCGCACCATGGGGGTCTGGTATGAAGGCCAGGGCGATTTGCGGCTGGCGCTGCACCACACCATCAAGGCGGCCGACTGGCGGCAGGCCCTCCACCTGCTGCAGACTCATGGCGAGGACTTCCTGCGCCAAGGCCACGTGGCCTTGTTGCTGGAGTGGCTGGAGGCGGTGGGCAACCGCCTGGATCTCAACTACAAGCTGGTGATGCTGCGAGGCCAGACCCGGGAAATCCGGGGCGATTGGACCGGGGCAACTCGCGACTACGAACTGGCCCTCGACATGGCGCGCCAGGCCAGCGATCCGGCCGGCCTGTCGGCGACCTTGGAACGGCTCGCCGTCTGCTGCGCCCGGTACGGCCAGGTCGAGCGGATGTCGCAGTACGTGGAGGAAGCCCTGGCCCGCTGTCCGGCCGACGATCTGGCCCTGCGGGCCCGCATCTGTCAGTGGTTTGGCGCTAGCCTGGTGACCTCTGGGCGCGATTTCGAGCGGGGGTACGACCTCCTCCGCGAGGGCCACCAACTGGCGCGCACGTCGCACAACCCGGAGGCCATCGCCAGTGCCTGCAGCACGTACGGGTTCGCCTATCATTTCATGCAAGGCAACCTGGCGGAAGCCGAGCGAATTCTCGCCGAGGGCATCGAGCTGTCCGAACGCCTTCGCCGTATGTACGTGGTTTATCACCTGATCGTGAACCGGGCTGGGGCCGTCGCTTTTCTCGGCGATCCGGTGCGGGCCCTGGCCATGGCCGAGACGGCTGGATCGGTCACCAAGGAGTTTCACGGTTCGTTTGTCCACGTCATCTGGGAGATCTGCATGGCCACTGCATGCCTCGACTTGCGCGAGACGGCTCGGGCGCGGCGCCATCTGGAGGGGCTCAGCAACCACGAAATCCCGTTCCAGATGAAGTCCTGGTATCACCGTAACTGGCTTTTGCTGTGTCTCTTGGAGGGCAACCTGGGGCAGGCCCGGGCCACCGCCGAGGAGATGCTGGACATCCTGCGGTTGGAAGGCCACGGACTCTACGCCATGGAGTGCCTGTGGGCGCTGGCCCTGGAACTGCGGGTCAGCGGCAAGCTCGACGAAGCGCGGACGCATCTCCAGGACATGCTGGCCCTGGCCGACAAGGCCAAGGCCAAGTTCTGGCAGGCCAAAGCTCACTCGGGTCTCGCCGGCCTGGCGGACGTGGTGGGCGACACCCGCCGCCTCCATCAGCATCTGGCGGCGGCCCTCTCCCGGTCGCGAGAAAACTGCTACGACAGCTTCTGGCGGGTCGACATGCAAGGCGACACGATCGCGCTCTGCCTGGAGGCCGTGCACGCGGACGTCGAAGCCGACTACGCCCGAGAACTGCTCAAGCGCATGGAGCACCGCTTTACCGATGCCGAGGCGCTCAAGCAACTGTCGCTCGAACGTCGCGTGGCGGCCTGCACGGTCCTGGCCGAGATGACCACGCCGGGCGCCCGGGACCTGCTCGAGCAGTGGTCCCGGGAGCGCCAGCAACGCATCCGCAAGGCTTCTATCCGCGCGCTGGGCACCATCGGAGATGGCGATCTGAAGGTGTTCGCCCTAGGGTCGTTCCGCTTGCAGCGCGGTGAGGAGGAGATTTCCCGCCGCTTGTACCCCACTCGAAAACAACTGGCGATCCTCAAGTTCCTGCTGTGCTATTACGAGCGCGAGTGCCTGGATGACCAGTTGATCGACGCCTTGTGGCCCAAGGCCGACCCGGAACGGGCGCGCCACGGGTTGCAGGTGGGCGTCCAGTCCCTGCGGGATCTGCTGCATCCGGATCGCCGCAAGCGGTCGGCTGGCACGGTGGTGACTCGCACCGGGGCAGGGTACATCCTCAACACCGAGGGCAACCTGTGGCTGGACCTGCGGGCTTTTGAGCAAGCCACGCGACGGGCCACGGCCGCTCGCCGGTCCGGCGATCGGGTACGGGCTTTCTCCCTGTGGGAGGAGGCCTGTAGCCTCTACCGGGGCGAGCTGCTGCTGGAGGATCCCTACGAAGATTGGCTGCAGGATCGCCGAGTTGATGTCCAGGAGCAGTACTGCACGGCCCTGCAGGAGGTCGGTGATTGGTACTCCGAGGAAGGCCGCCACCGGGATGCCATCCAGCGGTATGAACGGCTCTTGCAACTGGATCCTTATGCCCAGCGGGCCTACCGCGGCATGGTGAAGTGCTGGCTGGCGTTGGGCGACCGGGCTCAGGCCCAGCGATCCGTGGAAGCCCTGTTGGGCACTCTGGGCAAGGAGCACGTGGCCGCCACCCCCGACCTCCGCGATCTGGTTCGCGAGGTCTCCCGCCCGGCCTAGGCGGCGGGACGGGCCACCGCCACCCCTTCGCCGGTAAAGCGGGCCAGGGCTTCACAGGGCTGTCCGCAGGCGCACCACGCGCCGGACGCCAGCGCAGCAGCAGCCGCACGGGTGTTACGGTCGACGCCCTCCGGAAGCTGATCGATAGGGATGAGCAGCGCCACCGATGCCCTTTCGATGTCTGGGTAGCGAGCCACACCGGCTTCTTCCACCACCCGTGCACCGGCCGTTTCCGCATACAGGCTCACTCGGTTCGGTCCACAGGATGCAATGCCACGCACCGCTCCCAGGGTCCGGGCGAGACCCACGGCAGCCACTGGGATCGCATGCCCCCAACCCATGTTGCGCCGGTGCAATGCCCGGGCGAGGCGGCTGAACTCAACCGCCGTCTGTCTCCGCCCGTTTCCATCGTAGAGAATGGGGCGCAAGTCGAACACGCGTTCGGAGGGTAGAAAAGCGGCTCGCTCGCCGACACGTCGCAGTGCCGGACTGCGGGCCCCGTTGAGAAGGCCCCGCACGACTCGGGCCATGGGTGTCTCCCGCTCTTCCACGATGACGCGCCCGCTCGCCACCAGGCTGGCGGCCCCTCCGTCCATGTCGTAGCCGGCCAGGAAGTGTGAGGCGACGTCCCAGGCGTCGATTTCCATGCCATCGACGTTGGCGGGCAGATAGCCGTATTCCGAATAGACGTCGTGTCGAAGCCGAAAGCAGGCGACGAGCTCGTCGGGGGTGCGGACTTCGTGAAAGACCAGGCAGTAGCGGGCAGCCATTCGACATGCCTCCTGACCTTTGGGAGGCTATCACAGGCGACTCATGCGGCAGTCCATGAAACATGCGCTAAAACCAGGCTGCATGAGGATTGCAGAGAGCGGCTGACAAGGGGGCTGTACTAAAGCCCGCACTACCTTGAATTGAGTGCTGCATGATTGGCGCCCGCTAGACTGCATCCATTACGGATAACGGGCAACGGGAGGGACCATGGCACGCTTCATTCTCAGCACGTATTACGGCAACCCGAAATCGTTCGATCATCTCATCCCTCACCAGGGCATGGCGATGCTGGCTGCCAGTCTAGAAGAAGCAGGCCACGAAGTGTCGGTCATCGACGCCAACCTGCGGGGCGGATCGCCCGAGGATATCGTCCGCCGAGTCCGCCGGGAGCGCCCCGACGTCCTGGGCCTGGGATTGTATCAGAACGGTTTCCAGGATTCCGTCGAAATCGCTCGCCAGGTCAAGGCCGCCAGTCCGACCACCCGGGTGGTGGCGGGAGGCCCCCACCCCACGACCTGGGAGGAGAACATCTATCAATTCACCGATTGCAGCCCTATCGATCTCATGTGCCGCGGCGAGGGCGAGCGCGTCATCTGCGACATCGCGCGCTGGGCTGAAGGAGAAATCGGTAAAGACGACATTCCGGGGGTCATGTTCCAGCACGGCGGCGAGATCGTGAAGACGCCCCGGGTCTTTCTGGAAGACCTGAACGCCCTGCCTATGCCGGCCTGGCACCATTTCGATTTGGAGCGCTATCTGCCCATTCTGACTATCGAGCTGGGCCGTTCTTGTCCTTGGGGCCGTTGCAGCTTCTGCGTCCACACCATGATCGACGGCAAGCGGCGGGAGAAGGACATGCCCGCCATCCTGCGGGAATTCACTACCAACGCCGAGCGCTACGGAGTGCCCTATGCCCGCATCACCGATTCCATGCCCACGCCGCGCCTGTTGCAGAATCTTACCGAGGCCATGATCAGCAGCCGGCTGCCAGACACCCACGGCGTCCGGTGGACCGCCTTTGGCAACGCCCTCATCCTCAACGACGCGGTGGCCGAGAAGATGGCCCAGGCCGGGTGCATCGCGGTCTTCCTGGGTATCGAATCCGGCGATGACGAGATGCTCAAGCGCATGCAGAAGGGCGTGCGCTCGGAGCACAACCGACGCGCCATCCTGGCCGCCCGGCGGGCGGGCATCAAGGTGGCCGCCAGCAATATCATCGGCTTTCCGGGCGAGACCGAGGAAAGCACGCAGCGCACTATCGACCTGATGCTCGCCACCCAGCCCGACGTGGTCATCATGTATCCCCTTGGGGTTCTGCCCAGCACCGACCTGGCCACCCATCCGGAGAAGTACGGCATCACCCTCCACCCTGACTGGCGAGACAAGTTCATCAATCTTCGCTACGTGCTGGTCGATTCGAAACTGGACATGCTGCACTATTTCGATTACGCCGACGGCAAACCGAACACATGG
>DASYBA010000928.1:0-3510 GCA_036501005.1 Candidatus Xenobia bacterium
CATGCAGGGCGTAGACGAGAGTATCATCTCGGCTCGCCAGACCGGCTACCTCGCCCGCTACCTCGTGGACATCGGCGACCGGGTCAGAAAGGGCCAGTTGCTGGCCGTCCTGACGTCGCCGGACACCGACCAGCAACTGGCACAGGCTCGCGCCCAGGCAGTACAGAGCGGGGCAGCGGTCTCTCAGTCCCGTTCAGACGAGGTCCGGCTGCAGGCCGCCACCAGCGCGGCCCGCGCCCAGGCGGCGCAGGCCACCGCCCAGTTGTCGCATGCGCAAGCCGCCCAGGCCCAGGCGGCGGCGCAGGTCGCCGCGGCCAGCCGCCAGGTGGCGCAGGCCCAGGCCGCGGCGGAGCACTCCAGACAAGCCGAACGGCTGGCCCAGCGAACCTGGCTCCGCAACCAGCAGCTTCTCAACGAGGGGTTCGTCAGCACTCAGGATGCCGACCAGTTCCAGGCCGCCTGGAAAGAAGCCCAGGCCGATCTGGTCGCCGCGCAGCGCGGCGACGACGCGTCTGCCGCCAACCTGAAGGCACAGCAGGCCGCTTTCGAGAGCAGCAAGGCCGACGTGGTGGCAGCCCGGGCCAACGTGCAGTCGGCTCGGGATAACGTGGCCGCGGCAGCCGCTTCGCAGCAATCGGGCCAGTCGGCCATTGCGGCCGCCGTCGCCAATCAGCAGGCGGTCGAGTCGAATCTCCAGCGCAACCAGACGCTGGCCGGGTTCGAACGGGTCGTCGCTCCGTTCGATGGCCGCATCACCAACCGATACGCCGACGCCGGCACGCTCATCACGGCCGACGGCTCCAACAAGGCGTATCTGTTCGGCCTGTCACGACGAGGCCGGCTGCGGGTTCAAGTGCACGTACCGGAAAGCTACGCGCTGGCGCTCAAGGTCGGCCAACCGGCCACCATGACCGTGAAGGAGCTGCCCGGGCAGACCTTTCCCAGCGTGATCACCAAAGTGAGCGACGCCTTCGATCCCACCACCCGTACCGAGCTGGTGGAGGTCTGGACGCACGACGACGCCCACGGCAAGCTGTTGCCCGGGATGTATGCGAACGTGACGTTGAAGCCGCCCATGAAGCCGTCCCTGCATATTCCAGGCACTGCGCTGATCACCGATAGCCGGGGCACTGGGGTCGACCTGGTGACCCCTCAACACACTGTGCAATACAAGGAGATCAGCCTGGGCCGAGACTATGGAGCCGAGGTGGAAGTCGTGAACGGCCTGGAGGCCAAAGACCTCATCGTCGACACGCCGTCCGATACCCTCAAGGATGGCCAGCAGGTCGACTATGACGACCCTGATGCTCCAGCCAGTAGCGCTCCGACGCCACGGTAAACGCATGGCTGGATCTCATTCCTCTCGCGTCCACGCGACGTTGTCGGAGAGGCGGTATCCAGCCGACATCAGAGCCTGGTGATAGTCAGCTACGGGAATATCCTGACGGCGGGCTTCCTGTTCGATAGACCAGTCGTCGAGAAATCCTCGCACCTCCCACTGCCGGATGGCTGCCTGGATACGCTGCTCCGGCGTCCGCGCCGCGGCGCTGACGTCACGGACAGCCCAGCCGACCTTGGGGCGCACTGCCAGCGTGTTCGGGTCCTGTTCGATACCGACAATTCCGCTGACGAGGTACATCTCGTAGTCGGTGCCCAGGGAGTGCCACTGGAATGGGACCTGCGAAATGGAAGCCGGCAGAGAGCTGGTGGTGAGGCCACTGAAAGGATCATCGCGGGTCCAGTCGTGTTCGTTCTTGCGACCCTGACCCAGATAGGGCACGAAGGCGGTCAACCACCCAGTCATATAGGGTCCGCCGCTGGCATCGTTGACCTTGAACATGGATCGCCAGAAAGCGGCATCCAGCGTGCCCCCTGCGGCTTCCACGAACTTCGGCAGAATGGGGGCCAGTTGTTGGCTGAACGCTGGCATGAAGTCCGCCAGGCCGTGGGCCTTCGATGCCAGCAACCGCCAGTCGTCGACCGTCCCTTCCAGGGTCACGAACGGAATCCCGCACCACGTCGTCATGTCATAAGCAAAGTACGCCTGCAGACAATCCATCAACGCCACCTGGGCGGCTGCCGACTCGACCGGCCCGGTACTGGAGAAGCGTGCACTGAGCTTCTCGTTGGCCCCAGGAGCCAGATACCGCTGCATCTGCTCGACGAAGACGGGAAAGACTTCCTCCCAGGGGTTTTCGAACGAGCCCTTGACCAGGTCGTCTCGCCGCACCTGGATGGTGACCTTCCCCTGGTGTGCCACCAGCCGACTCCGCAGGGCCTCGGCGTTGGCCTGCACGTGCTGAGCCAATCCCTGCAGGATGGTGATCCACAGCATGTCGGGAGTGAGCACCAACGTCAGATGACGGCTGAAGGCAGTCTCAGCGGCGGCGAAGAGCGCGTGGTAGGCCTCGCCCTCGAGAAGCGGAACCGTGTGGCTGCAGGACTCGACCGCGCCCCCGACCATGCGTTCGACCGCGTCTCGAGCAGCAGCGGTCTTCAGGCGCACCTGGCCTGGCTCTACTTCACTGATGGGGAACGTGACGGAAGACATCGGGGACACCTCCTCTGGCCTACGCCTCCGGGGGGGCGACCGCCACCAGGCGAGTCAGATTGTCGGACACAGTCGACATGGCGCAGAAAACCACTGAGGTCCGCCAGGAGGTCAACGACGACCGTCTCGATTCCCGGCTTCCAGGCATCGTACAATCGGAGGCACATGCCGACGTGCTGGGCACCGTCATGTCCCCGAGAACGGCGGGACGTCCGGCAGGAAGGCCATGCGCTGTCGCAGGTCCACGCGGTCCCGCTGCAGCTCGTGGCCGTCCAGCAGGATGGTGCCTTCAGTCGAGACCGGCAGGGTCGCGAGACAGCGATGAGGGCCACAATGCGCCGGCTCAAAGGTCAGCGAGAGGCGGTCCAAGACTCGGCGAGAATTGAAAGATTTGGACAGTCCCACCAGCTCGATACGCATTGCCCGGATCTTCCTGTCGACCGGCGACCACCCCTGCAGCGTCAAGGGTCAGCCCCCGTCGCAGCCCCGCCAGGCCTGGGGAGGGTCTGGATGTCGGGCTGCCCGAACCGCCCATGCGGAAGTATTCCCCCGGGTGAATGCTCCGCGGTTCCCGGTGGAACAAGCCTACACGGTGCCGTACGTCGACCCTTCTGGCGGCAGGTGGCTCCCCCCCCACTGTCCGTCGCGGCAGGTTGGCGGGGGGAGGAAAGTCAAATGGACGGGCATGACGATTCAATATGTCCAGGGCGATGCTACAACTCCGCAGGGCCCGGGTAACCAGATTCTGGTCCACCTGTGTAACGACATCGGACGGTGGGGCAAGGGGTTTGTCATGGCCGTATCGGCCCGTTGGCCCGAGCCGGAGCAGTCGTATCGGCAATGGCATCGACTCAGGCAAGGCTTCGAGCTGGGACAGGTCCAGTTCGTGCCCGTCAGCCCGACCCTGTGGGTCGCCAACCTCATCGGCCAACACGACGTCATGTCCCGCTCACGGGTGC
>DASYBA010000929.1:0-6380 GCA_036501005.1 Candidatus Xenobia bacterium
CAGGCCGCGCTCAATGCCCACCTGGGCGGCACGACGCCGTTCTTCGAAAACGAGCATCGCATGCAGCATCGCGACGGTTCGTACCGTTGGATGTTGAGCCGGGGCCTGGCGCGGCGGGATGGGCTGGGGCAGGCCTATCGCATGGCCGGCTCGCAGACCGACATCACGGTGCGGCGGGTGGCCGAGGAGCAACTGGAGCACCACACCTCCCACGATGCCCTGACCGGACTGCCGAATCGCTCGTCTTTCACCGACCGTCTCGACCGCGCCCTGGAAAGAGGGCGTCGGCGCCCCAACTACCATTTTGCCGTGGTGCTGTTGGACCTGGATCGATTCAAGGTCATCAACGACAGCCTGGGGCACGGGGTGGGCGACGAACTGTTGCGCGGCATCGCGCAGAGATTGCGACAGGCCCTTCGTCCCACCGACATCGTGGCCCGGCTCGGCGGAGACGAGTTCGCCATCCTGCTGGACGACTTGCGCGAGGTGGCCGACGCTCGCATGGTCGCGGATCGCATCCAGAAGCTCCTGACGATGCCCGTGCTGATGGATGGCCGGGAGGTCTACACCACCGCCAGCCTGGGCATCGCGCTGAGCGCAGAATCGTCCAAGAAAGCGGACGACTTCCTGCGCGATGCCGATACGGCGTTGCATCGGGCCAAGGCCCACGGCCGCGCCCGGCACGAGACGTTCGACGCCGTCATGCACGACCGGGCGGTCGCCCAGCTCCACCTGGAAACCGACCTGTGGAAGGCGCTGGAGCGCGACGAATTTCGCGTCTACTACCAGCCGGTCGTGTCCTTGACGACCGGCCGCATCATCGGGGCGGAGGCCCTGTTGCGCTGGAGCCATCCGTATCGGGGCCTCATTCCGCCGTCGGAATTCATTCCCCTCGCGGAAGAGACCGGGCATATCGTCAGTATCGGCCAATGGGTGCTGGGCGAGGCCTGTCGGCAACTGCGCCTGTGGCAGGACCAGGGGTTCACCGAACTGCGGGTCATGGTCAACGTATCGGCCCGACAGTTTCAGCACAGCGACCTGCCCCACACCATCGGGCGGTTGCTGCGGGACGCTGCCGTGGTGGCGGGCACCCTGGCCGTAGAGATCACCGAGAGCACGGCCATGCAGAATATCGAATTGACCATCGAAATTCTGCAGGAGCTCCGCCGCATGGGCATTCGCATCTGTATCGACGACTTCGGCACCGGCTATTCCTCGCTGGGCTGTCTGAAGCGCTTTCCCATCAGCACGGTCAAGATCGACCAGTCGTTCGTGCGGGGCCTGCGGGAAGGATCGGTGGAGGCGGCCATCACCCGAGCCATCATCTCCATGGCCCACAGCCTGCGCCTGGAAGTCGTGGCGGAAGGGGTGGAAAGCCCCGACGAGCTCAGCTTCCTGGTACGGGAGGCGTGCGACGGCATGCAAGGGTTCGTGTTCAGCCGGGCGCTGCAGGCCGAGGCCATGACCCAACTCCTGCAGGAGGGGCGTAAGCTGGCCGCGGGCTTCGTCCCGCGACTGGAGAAGGCCGGCTGAAATAAGCCGACCGGGTCTGCGACCAGCGGGGTATGCAGATCACCCTCGTGCTCACCCACCAGTGCAACCTGGCGTGTGATTATTGCTATGCCGGCGAGAAGTTCGCCCGAGCCATGACGTACGAAACCGGGGCTCGGGCGCTCCGCATGGCGTTCGCGGCTGCGGGGCCGGGAGAGGCCATCACCGTTGGCTTCTTCGGCGGCGAGCCGATGCTGGAGTTCCCCCTCATGGTGCGGCTGACTCGCCTGGCCCACCGGCTGGCTCGGCGGCAACGTCGGATCCTCCAGTTGACCGTGACCAGCAATGGCACGGTGCTATCGGAAAAGCACCTGCGCTTTCTCTACACCTACGGATTCGACACGGCTCTCAGCGTCGACGGCCTGGGACAAGGCAACCGACACCGGCCCTTTGCGACCGGCCATGACTCGACTGCCGTGGTGTGGGGCAACATCGCCGCGGCTGCGCAGATGCTGGAGAAGCTGAACGTGTTGATGGTGGTCGGGCCGGACAGCCTGGACGACCTGGAACGAAGCGTGCAGCGCCTCTATCAACTGGGCGTGCCGACCGTTTCGCTGCTGCCCAACGTCGATGTCGAATGGATGGAGAACGACTGGGTGCGGGCCCGCGAGGTTTTTGCCAGGTTGACGGAGGTTTGTCGGCGTTTACTGGAGGTGCGGCCGCTCGTGCTGCATCCTTTGATCGATCGGCTACGCCCGACCATGTCTGCCAGCCGTTGTGGGTTTGGTGACACAGAGGTGGCGGTTTCCCCCCGGGGCCATCTCTACCCGTGCGCCCGTCTGGTCGGCACGGACGTGCGTCGGGACATCCGTATCGGCAACGTGCGAGACGGCATCGACCTGGCTCAGGTGGCGGCGGTGCAGACGCGTAGCCACCGGAGCATGGCAGGGTGCGGCGTCGACGGACCGTGCGGTTGCGTGCCGCTCATGCCGGGGACGTGCATCGAGCACCAGTTGGAGCGCTACCGTCGCTTCGGGGAGAGTATCGAACAGGGGGTCACAGCATGAATCGCCGCCAGTTCCTGACCGATCTCGCCTGTGGGGCCACCGTGCTGGCCGGGGCCGCGGGGTGGGCGGTTCTACAGAAGCCGTCGAACCCGGGGTGGAGGAAGACTGGTACGACGTGCAGTGCGGACCCCGTCACCCACCTGGGAGGCGACGTGGCGGCGCCGATCCCGGCTGGAACGGTGGCGCCGCCTTCGCCGGTCTGGCAGGGCAAGGTGGCGGTGCCGAACCCGGCGGGTGGGGTGGCCCCTCCCATGCCGGGGGCGGTGGCGACGCCGGTTCGGTCATCAGCATCTCCTTGAAGTCGAAATGGTGGTTGTGCACCACGTATCCGGCCATGGTATGGATGCTGGTGTCGCCATTGGCGTCAAAGCTCCAGGTGCCCAACACGCCGTCGTAGTCGTGCGTGGTCATGATGGCCTGTCGAATGCCATCCCGGTCCTTGGAAAGGGCGTGTTCGATACCCGCGATGGTGACTTTCGCCGCCTCGTAGGCGTAGATGGCGTAGCCCTCCGGCTCCTCGTTGAACCGCTGTCGATACCGATCGTACCACTCCTTGGCCTTGGGCGGAAGCTTTTCCACCGGCATGGCCCCCAGCGTGAGAAGGGCCCCCTCGGCGGCCGGGCCGGCTGAATCGATAAAAGCCGTCTCCCGCAGGCCATCCGGCCCCATGAAGGGCACCCGGAGGCCGGCTTGTCGAGCCGCCTTGACCACGTCGCCGGCGCCGCTCTGCGTGATGCCGGCGAAGTAGATGAGGTCGACCTTGGACTGTTTGATCTGCTCGGCCAGCTTGCGATAGTCGGTCGAGTCCTTGTCCATCTCTTGCGGGCCGAACACCGTCATGCCCCGGCGCCGGCACTGGTCGGCAAAGACGTGCGACAGCTCCACCCCGTACAAGCCCGGTTCGTTGAGCACGTAGACCCGATGCACGTCCAGCCTCTGCGCCCACCAGGCCTGGGCCGTTCCCTGGTCGGTATCGGAAGGCACCAGCCGACAGAAATTCCGCACCCCGGTCGGGTAGAAGATGCCGGGTTCCCGTGGATCGGAGAAGGGGCTGCTCACCGTCAGGCCGGTATAGGTATTGGCGGGACTGACCATGACGAGGTGGCCCTGATTCAGGATGGGCAAGGCGACCTTGGCGGCACCACTGTTGAAGGTGCCGATATAGACCATGACGTCGGGATCCGATACGGCCCGGTGGGCATTCTGCTCTTCTTGCGCCGGGTCCCACTGGCCCGCCTTCGCAGTGGCGTCATCCCAGGCCTGGTAGTCGAGGCGGCAGCCGCCGGCCTGGTGGTCGGCCTCGTCGAACGCCATTTCGATAGCATTGACCATGGTCTGGCTCTGGGCTCGCGAAGCCCCGCGCATGGGCAGGCTGGAGACGACTCGGATGGTGCGACCGGTCGGGCTGCAACCGGCCAGCAGAGCTGCCACGACACCGAGGGTCAGTATCCAGGAACGCGACATGGAGAACCCCGTGCTTCGGGTCTTCGGTGGAGGGACCCTTCCAGGCGCCTGGAACACCTCCCCCGTCGAGGAGGATCAGACCATGTCGGAAGCCGTGACCCTGCTCATCGGAACGCACAAGGGGGCGTTCCTGGCCAGGAGCGACGCGGGGCGATCCCGCTGGCGCCTGGACGGACCCTTCCTCAAGGGGCTGCCCGTCGAATACGTGGTGGCGGATGGACGAGATGGCGGGGCTTTGTATGCCGCGCAGAGCAACCCGGTCTACGGGCCCAAGGTGTATCGGAGCCAGGATGGCGGCCAGACCTGGAACGAGGTGGGAGCGCCCCGGTTCCACGACGGCGACCGATCGGTGGAGCGCATCTGGGTGATCCAGCCGGCGGGCGCCGATCAGCCCGGGCGTCTCTATGCGGGCATCGATCCGGCCAACCTCTTTGTGAGCCCGGACCGCGGCGAGAGCTGGGAGGAAGTCACGGGGCTTTCACAGCACCCGTCCCGAGCCCAGTGGGTGCCCGGCAAGGGGGGCATGTGCCTGCACACGGTCCTGCAGGATGCCTCTCAGCCCCAGCGCATGTGGGTGGCCATCTCGGCGGCTGGCGTCTTCTACACCGAAGACGGGGGCAGCACGTGGTCGGTGCGATCGGGGGGCGTGCGGGCCGACTTCCTGCCCAACAAGTACCCGGCAGTGGGCCAGTGCGTGCACAAGATAGCCGCCCATCCGCAGCGGCCGGACGTCATCTTTCTGCAGAACCACGGCGGGGTGTATCGGACCGACGATGGCGGGCTGAGCTGGCGAACCATCGAGGCCGGCCTGCCCGCCGTCTTCGGATTTCCGGTCGCCGTGCATCCGAGAGAGCCCGAGACCGTGTTCCTGTTTCCCATGGTGGCCGATGTCGAACGATACGCGCCGGCCGGGCGACCGGCGGTGTATCGAAGCCGAAACGGGGGCAGCACCTGGCAGGCGCTGCACAACGGGTTGCCGGACAGCGCCTGGTTCACCGTCTTGCGCCAGGCCATGGCGACCGATACGCTGGATCCGGCGGGCATCTATTTTGGCACCACGACGGGCCAGCTCTACGCCTCGCCCGACGGCGGCGACCACTGGCACCTGGTCAGCGGCACGCTGCCGCCGATCAATAGCGTCAGAGCTAGCGTCGGGCGGGTTTGAGGAGGGTCTGGAGGTGGCGAAGCTCGTCCCCGGCCCGGCCCGGCGCCTTGGCCAGCGCTTCGTGATAGCGTCGCAGGTGAATACAGATCTGGTGGAAGCGAACCTCGGTCACGCTGACGGCACCTCCGCCCGCGGCCCGATAGGCTTTCAGCACTCGGTCCACCTCGCGGTCGGCTGTAAGAGGTGGGTCGGCGGCCGCACAGATGGTCGCCAGGTCGAGCGCCGGGTCGCCGTAGACCGAAAAATCCCAGTCCAAGACGCCCGGCGGGGTCGAACGGTTGAAGTAGTCAAGGACGACGTTGGACGGCACCAGGTTGCCGTGCACCAGCACCGGCGGCGTGTCACTGGGCCGGTTCTGGCGCAGCCACGCCAGCGAAGGGGCCAGTTCTGAGCGGGGGCTGTCGTTCTGGGCCAGGAGCTGATCGCCGTGCTTGCCCCGGGTCTCGAAGCCCGGCACGACGTCCGATATCCGCTCGACCGGTATCTGGTGGGTGGCGGCCGCGATGTGGACGGCCACGCTCCACGGCTTTTCTGCGGTCCACGTCGCCCCGCCGTGCGCCCCGAAGAGCCGCTCCCGGACCAGGATGCAGTAACCCCACGCCTGGTAGACGGCCACCACCTTGGGCACGCTGAACGGCAACGGCATGGCCGCCAACCGGGTCAGGAGAGAGACTTCTTTGAGGCAGCGGGCGTTGAGCGCGGCGCTGGCGCCGGGTTTCGGAATGAGGGCGGCATAGGTGCCGTTCCACGGGGTGCCCGGTAGTTCGATAGTGGCCTCGTGGGCGGTTCGAAACAAACCTTCGCCGATGACGGTAATCTTGGCGATCTCGATTTCACGCTGGCCGGACAGTTCCTGAAAGCAGCCACGAAAGACCATTTCGGCCATCTCCCAGGGCCGCACGTCGGGCAGTTCCTCGGGCGCCAACGTCAGCTCGGCGGGGTCGGGCACCGGTTGACCTGATGTCCAGATCAGCCCGGTCATCTTCTGCTTTGAAGCCATGGACCCACCCTCCTCACGCAACTGGACGCAACAATTGCGTTTACGCCGTGCGCCTCCGCTTTTCCCCTACGTGGACTAGGACTGACACGGCGCCCGACCGAACCTTGTCCCATGCCGGATTTCGTGTGCCAGGTCCAGACTGCGTCCGGTGAAGTGAAACGGGTCGAAATCTTCGCGACCGATCTGGCGTCGG